>CBDVAD010000020.1:0-18264 GCA_965371875.1 uncultured bacterium | reverse complement strand
ACCATTTTTTCAGGATACTCTACACTGTATGAAAAGGGAATCTTAATAGTTTCTCCAGGTTTTATACCAATTGACCATTCCAGAAATTCATGCTCATTTTTCTTTAATCCTGCTGTATCAGTAGTATATTCCGGTTCAATCAGTATTACCTTAATATCTTCAGTCTGGGCTACAGGGATCTGATCGTGTACAATAATCTCTTCCTGTGTACGTTTATTATTTGTTATCTCAATCACATACTCATAGGTAATTTTTGTTTTTTTTGTAAAAAATCCTGTTGTCTCTTCAAATCTGTTTATCTGCTTACGCTCCACAGAAAACCCTTCATCAATCCCCAGACTTACCAGAAATTTCTCTTCAGGTGATACAGAATCTATGAATGCATCTGCAACATAATTACTATCCAGGAAAATATGGCTTGCCCCGGAAAGTAAGGGAAAATCACTCTCATTGCTTACTTCTGCTTCAAGGTATGAAAAGGCAGAGAGTTTTGGAACAGTTGAATAATGGAAAGATGCAGGCAGTTCAAAAACAGATACAGTTACCTTGTGTGTCTGATTATCACTCACTATCGTATTTTTTTCGGAAAGTTCAAATAAGACTGATGTTGTGCCTGCAACAGCAGTTGCTGCCTGATAAACCATCTCAGGCAGAGCTTCATCCGCTTCTATAGCCATCTCCATGGGTTCTTCCCTTGCCATAGAGGGAGCTGCAGCCATAGAGGGTGCAATACCACTGCTTCTGAGGGATCTTACCGGTTGAGGTTTCCAGGCATTTATAAACCAGGGGACAAGTTCAGGAACCCTGCCGCTAACCTGTGGTTTTGCAGTAGACAGTTTTATACCTGCATCAGACCAGTCCTCTCCAGTACTCTGCCGGACAAGGGCCTGATACATAAGAGTAACTTCCTTTGTAAATCCATCTACTCTAACAGTATAATCCGGTATCCATGTTGGTCCATACACAAGATACGATACCTCAAGTGTTCCTTTACCACTCTTTGATACATCAATTACAACTTCAATTTCTTTAACTGCCCTGTTTTGATTTGCCCCTTCCGATTGGATTTCCCTGTTTATACGATCAATTTCTATTCTTATATCCTGAGCTTCGGATCTGGAATCTCTAAGTTCTCCGTTCAAGTGGCCCAGTTTTTCTCTATAAAAGGAGACCATTTCAAACCATTTTGAAGGATCAAGTACCGGTTCAGAGGAACCTTCTCCAGTTGCAGTCAGTTTCCTCGAGATATTCTCTATAAACCTTTTCTCACTCTCTGCCTCGTTTACAGCATCAGTGTGTCGGTTTAATTCTTTTTCCAGAGATTCCTTTTTCTTTATAAGCTCCCGAATTCGCATTGATACTATTTGCGTAAGATATCTGGTTGTGAGCTTAACATCAGAAAGCATGAAATTCCCTGCCCCTTTAACCTGAATACTGTTCGGGTCGATCTGATCGGGCAAATTAGTTAATACGAGGCTATGTTCTCCCTGGTGAAGGTTAAATGACGCTTCTCTGGTAACCTGGGCTCTGTCGGTAAAAACAGTAACACCAACTATTTTTGATTCAATCTGTTCAGATGCATAAACTCCAAACAGTACAAAAAATAAAATAAATAGAGATATTATCCTGATTTTCATATTAACCTTCCTTTAATTCATTTTATCCTGTTGTGAAGCCTTAATTACTAATTCTACATCAGTGATTTCTGTAATTCAATCAGATTTTGCTGCACTGGTAGAAAAGTATTCCAATACCCATGGATAGATATCTACAAGGCTGTGGATGGAGGAAGCAAAGTTTTTTGCATAGTCCTTGTTCATTGTCAGCAGGATTGCAGGTACATTGTTAAAGGTATGATCTGCAGTGCTAAAATCCTCGGCATTCCCATGATCACTTATTATAAGTATAGAAGTTTCATCATCACTGATTCCGGACCAGACAGTTTCTACAAAAAGGTTGAGTATTTCAATACTCTCCTTTAAACCAGCTTCATTTCGTTTGTGTCCATACACATCGGTCATAAAGTATTCAAAGAAAACAAACTGATTGTCTTTCAATATATTTAAAAGATTCTCTGCAGCAGTTTCAGGTGTTATCTCTTCGATATCATAACCCCTCTCCCGAATTAATTTGTTTGTAATATCTGCAAAAACAGCGGAACCTTTTTCATAATCAGCAAAATAACGAAAAGGAACCCCAGAGGCCTTAATAGTAAGGGTGGAAACAGGAAATGCATTCCGCCTTCTGGCAGCTCTTTTATGGAAAAATTCATCAGAATACATATTTGCAGATGTTACGCTTATACCCTGCTGTGCCAGGCTCTTCATCAAACTCTGTTTTTCTATCAACTCTACAAGTTGCTGATTAGGAAGGGCTGTAAGATGATAACCAAGATATTCAGATGCATTGATGCCTGTAAATATAGTTGCCTGCCCTGTTGCAGATTGAGGAACACCAGGAGTATTCAGAGTTGCATCTGCTGAGCAGATAACACCTGAGTCGATGAATTGAGGATGTTTTCCTGCTACAAGAGATTTACCAGTAATATTGCTGAACAGATCTGCTATAGAACTTTCTTCATCTCCCAGTCCAATACCATCGATAAAAAAGAGAAAGAGTTTTTTCATATGCATATAAAAGTATAGCTATTTCGATATATTGGCAATAGAGATAATAAAACATAGTTTTGATAATAATTTATATATCTCAATTGAAATTTTGACTTTACAAATTGCTTAAATTATAATTGAGAATACGCCTTTGAAAGCTTCAACTGTTGATACCTCAATGATGGAAGAGCAATAATTGGAGAAAATAGTGTATGATTGCATGTTTCACATCTCAATAACTTCATTTCGTCCATGGAAGTTCCTTGTCACTGTTATTACAATTTTACTGTTTTTTGTTTCTCTTCTACCCATCCAGGCGACTGAACAGGAAGATCCAAAACAGGTACTTATTATTTTCTCACACCCCTTCGGGATGCCATGGCAGGATGAGATAAGCAGAATAATCTACAAAACTTTCAAAGCTGACCCGGATATTAAAACAAAAATATATGCAGAATATCCTGGTATCTCGCAAACCTATGATGATGATTATATCGGATGTCTGATTGAGCTTTATCAGCATAAATATAGAAACAGTAAAATTGATCTTATTCTTGCCATAGACACGGCGGTGAGTATTTTCCTGTTAAACTATGGAACCACTCTTTTCCCTGATATTCCGATTGTACCTATTTCCAACAAAACCATTGCTGTTCAAAGCAGAATGAAACCAAACTGGACCAGTATTTTCCCGGAGAAAAAAATAAAGGAGACTATCGACACAGCTGTAAGACTTCAGCCTGAAACGAGAAACATTGCCGTTATTTCCGGCAGTTCTAAAACTGACCGCGCAATAGAAAAAGAAGCCAGGCAGATATTTATGGAATACAACAACTATTTTAATTTTATATATCTGACCGACCTTCCCATGGAGCAAATCCTGGAGGAAGTAGCTGCTCTGCCGGAGCATACAATTATCCTCTACCTTCTGACACTCGTGGATGGTGCTGGTAAAGCTTTTGTCCCAAAGGAGATTCTGAAGGATATTACAGCTGCGGCAAATGCTCCTGTTTATGCTTTATGGGATATTCTTATGGGGAGCGGTGTAACAGGCGGATTTATGGTCAGTACCGAAGTTGAAGGGAATATTCTTACAGATATTGGATTACGTATTCTGAAGGGAGAGAAGAAAGAAGGTATCTCTGTCGATACGATTCTGAATGCATATCTGTTTGACTGGCGCCAGCTGGATAGATGGAACATCAATGAGCGGAACCTCCCACCTGGAAGTATCATTCTTAACCGGAAATATACTTTTTGGGATCTCTACAAAATACGAATAATCAGTATTATATTTATTGTTCTCCTTGAGGCCTTTCTTATCATCATCCTTCTACTTCAGCAGTCCAGACTAAAAACAGTCAGAAAATCCCTCACAGAATCACAAAAGGAACTTGAAAATAAGGTAAAAAAGAGGACAAACGATTTAACCGTGACTAACCGGAAGCTTAAACATGAAATTGTAGACCATAAAGAATCAAAAGAGCACATACAGTTTCTTCTGGAAGAAAAGGAGATTATACTGCAGGAGGTTCATTATCGTATTAAAAACAATATGACTACTATAATGAGTCTTCTCTCTCTGCAGTCAATGGACATGGAAAACACAGAGGCTGTCACTGCGCTGGAAAATGCCAGAAACAGGATTCAAAGTATGATGGTTTTATATGATAAACTGTACCGGGGATCCGACTTCCGGAATATCTCTATTGAAGATTATTTTATTACCCTTACTAACGAGATCACAGGCAATTTCGATAACTCAGGAAAAGTTCATATTGAAACTAACATTTATAATTTCGTGCTTGATACGAAAACAGTTTTCAGCCTTGGAATTATTTTAAATGAACTGATTACAAATACCATGAAGCATGCATTTCCAGACAACAGGGATGGCAGAATAACTGTATCAGCATCAATTAAAGATGAGCATGTGCTAATGATAATCCAGGATGATGGAATTGGATTACCGAAATCTATTGATATTGAATCTTCAGAAGGTTTCGGACTTAGACTGGTAAAAATGCTAACTGAACAACTCGACGGTAGAATTAGAATAGAGAAGGAGAAGGGCACTAAATTTATTTTAGAGTTTGATAGAATTTAAAAAAAGATTGGTTATCTTGACATCATTCCTATTTGCTCTTATATTTCAAGTACAATTTCTTCGAGGGAGGGACACGATGTCCCAACCGGCGGTAAAAGTCCGCAATCCTGATAATATCAGGGTGAAACGGTGTAATTCCGTTACCGACAGTGCAAGTCTGGATGGGAGAAGAAATGTTCCAATACCGGAACTGTTTTGTTACGCTCTCCCAGTACCTGCGCTCTCTTGATCATACAAGAGGAGGCCAAAATGGCTAACAGATCAGTTTTTTACTCTATTCTAATTATTATTCTTGTCGCTTTAACTCTGTCAGGATGCGCAAAGTCAGACAAGACGTCTACCGAGGTGTCAGATACATATTCAGTAGCAGTTTTTATTCCAGGTGTTATTGCAGGAAGCCCTACATACGAAATGATGGCTAATGGTGCACAGAAAGCTGTCGGCGAAACGGACAATGGATTAATCAAAATTATCGAAGGTGGTTATAATCAGGGAGAATGGCTGGAAAAAATAACAGTTCTTGCATCTACCGGTGAATATGACCTTATAGTATCAACAAACCCGGCAATGCCTGCTATTTGTGATGAGGTATCAAAACAGTTTCCCGATCAAAAGTTCTTTCTGCTTGACGGATTTCTTGAGGGAAACAAAAATATCTACACATTCAGATACAACCAGATGGAACAGGGCTTTTTAAGCGGTAATTTTGCAGGACTTGTTACAGACAGTAACATGGACGGAGCAAACAGTGATCTTAAAATTGGACTCATTGCAGGACAGGAATATCCGGATATGATGCAGGCTATTCTGCCTGGTTTTACAACAGGTGCGAAACATGTCAACAGTTCAATTACTGTAGATTTCAGAGTAGTTGGAAACTGGTACGATGCTGAAAAAGCACGCGCACTGGCAGTCAGTATGTACAACAGTGGAGTCGATATTATCCTGACTATAGCCGGAGGGGCAAACCAGGGGGTCATTACTGCAGGCAGGGACATGGGAAAATACGTATTGATGTATGATGTGAGCAGTTATGATGATGCTCCGGGAGTCATAATTGGATCTACTGTAATAAGGCAGGAACGTGCAGCATATGAAAAAATAAAACTGGCCATTGACAATAAAATGGACTTTGGAACTGCTGATATTGCAACTGTTAAAGATGGATGGATAAGCTTTGACAATGAACATCCCCTTTACCTGGAAAATGTTCCGGAAGAGATTCAGAATAGACAGAATGATACTATCAAACAGATAGCCTCTGGTGACATTACTCTGAAAATGCCTGCTAACCTGGAATAATAATATATGTCTGAAGTTCTGCTGAGTATGAAAGGAATTACAAAAACCTTTAAAGAAAACGGCGTAAAAGCTGTTGCCTCGGCAGAACTGACAGTAGGTTACAGTGAAATTCATGCCATTATAGGTGAAAACGGAGCTGGTAAATCTACTCTAATGCATATTCTCGCAGGTGAGATCTCTGCCTACACAGGTAATATTGTGTTTGGAAGCAGGAAAGTTTACTTTGAGCTTCCTTCGGATGCACTTAGAGCAGGGATTGGTATGCTGCATCAGCACCTTCAGCTTATTCCGGAACTTACTGTATTGGAAAATATTATACTGGGATCTGAACCATCCTCTAAAATTGGTATAATAAATCGAAGTAAAGCTCTCGAACGAATTAACTATCTTTGCAAAGAGTTTGACGTATACATAGATCCCGACAGAACTGTAAGTTCTCTTAATGCAGACGAAAGACAAAAAACCGCTTTGTTGTCTATTCTCTTCCATGATGTAAGATTACTAATCCTGGATGAACCTACAACATTTTTCAGTGAAACAAAAACAGATACAGTACACAAACTTATCAGGAAGCTGAAAGGAATGGGCAAGTCTATAATTATTATAACTCACAAGCTGAAGGAAGCAGTGGTAATTGCTGATAAGATTACAGTTATGAGAGCAGGCGGGACTATTTCTCATATTTATAGTTCGGATACAGATACTGATCAGTTATCCAGACTTATTATAGGCAATGCAGAAAACCTGCCGTTTACAAGAAAAAAGACACAGCATGGACAAACTATCCTGGAAGCAAAGAACCTTACATTCAAAAGAGACGGGAATAATCTTCTCAGGATTGACTTCAAAGTCAAAGAGAGAGAAATACTTGTGGTAACAGGTATCAGGGAAAACGGACTGGAAACACTGGAACAGCTTTTGTCAGGGCAACTGCAACCATCATCAGGAGATCTTCTTTATAAAAATAAAATCCTGAAAAGTAATAAGTATAATTTAAGAGAGATAAAAGCAGGATATATCCCTTCAGAGAGAATAAATAGAGGGACAAGTATAAAATCTTCAATTTCTGATAATATGATACTGCTTAAGTATAAGACTCTTGTTAAATGGGGACTTCTGAACAGAAAAAAGATTAGTAATTATGCTGTAGAGCTAATAGAGGAATATGGGATAAAGGGAGAACCGGGGCAGCTTATGTCGACCCTCTCCGGAGGGAATATTCAAAGGGTGATGATTTCCAGGGAGATGGAGGCAAACCCGGACCTTTTTATTTTTGCAGAACCTTCAAGGGGCCTGGATATCAGATCAAAAAGACTGATTTATAATAGGATATTCAAACTGAAAGAGAAGGGTGCAGGTATACTTATTATAAGTTCCGATATAGAAGAGGCCCTGAAGGTTGCAGACAGGCTGATAATACTATATATGGGGAAAGAAGCTGCTTCTCTGGAAAACAATAATATTGACAGGTCATATATTGGAAAACTTATGCTTGGACTGGAAAAATGAATCATAAAATTGGTGGAAGTTCATTCAAAGCAACTGCAGTCGCCCTGACCTCCGCTGTCATTTTGACAATAATTTTACTGTCTATATCGAGCGATAACCCTTTGCAATCTATATCATACTTTTTCACAGGACCTTTTAGAAACATATATAACTTTGGTAATATGCTCGATGAAGCAGGGCTGCTTATACTTGCCGGTCTGGGAATGAGTATTGCATTCAGGGCAGGGGTTTTTAATCTCGGAGGAGAGGGTCAGGTATACGCAGGTGCAACTGCTGCAGTTCTTGTTTCCATAAATATGGAAATTACAGGCAGAAGTTTAGGAATTATCTCTGCCTTGATCGCGGGAATATTTACCGGAGCATTAATTGCAGGCATTTCCGGATTCCTCAAAAAACAATGGAATACAGATGAACTCATATCATCATTCCTTTTTTCAGGTATTGTGATACATCTGACGGATTACCTTATATCAGGTCCATTCAGAGACAGCACCAGCTTTCTTGTCTCCACCGTCAGAATACCTTCATCTTTATTTCTTAACCGGCTTTTTGGAATATCTCATTTTAATGTCAGTTTCTTTATAGCTCTGGCCGCAACAGCTGCAGCATTTCTATTTTTATTTAAAACACCAATGGGCTATGAGATAAGACTATCAGGGTTAAACAGAAAGTTTGCCGATTACGGAGGTATTCCAGGCAAACGTCATCTTATAATACCGATGATCATAAGTGGTGCCATGTACGGCGGAGCAGGAAGTTTTGCTGCCTTAGGGAATTTCCATATGGGAATAAAAGGCTTTACTGCCGGGCTGGGCTGGAATGGTATTGCTGTTGCTCTCATAGCTGGTAATAATCCTGCATTTGTCATTCCCGCAGGGTTAATCTTTTCTTATCTTGATGCAGGGACACAAGTCGCGATGATCCACTCTGATCTCTCCTTTGAATTTAGTAATCTGATTAAAGCTGTAATTTTCTTTCTAATTACCGCCAGAAAATTCAATCTAAAAAAGGGGGGTCCCCTTGATTAATTCAATTCTGGATATGACTACTCCGATACTCCTTGCAGCTCTGGGAGGTTTGTTCACAGAATTAGCTGGTGTACTTAATATTGCACTTGAAGGACTTATGCTTGTCGGAGCTTTTACTGCTGTACTAATAACAGAACTTACCGGAAGTACCTTATTAGGAAGTCTTGGTGCTGCACTGGCAGGTACAACTCTGGCATATATTTTTGGATTTATTACTCTACGGTTTAAAGCAAATATTTTTATTACCGGTCTTGCGGCAAATATTTTTGCTATTGGAATAACAAACTATCTAAGCTCCATAATTTTTGGTACAAAGGGTGTCATAAGATTTACAGAATTTCCTGAACTCATAAAATTTGCAGGACATGATTTTTTTCTATATACAGGATTGATATTTACACTATTCACTATTTGGCTTATAAATAAAACAGTTTTTGGACTTAGAGTAAGAGCTTCCGGCCATAATTTTGCTGTTGTAAAAATAAAAGGTGTTGCACCCTATAATGTACAGATGAAAAGTATATTAATATCAGGTGCTCTAAGCGGTCTTGGAGGTGCAGCACTTTCTTTAAAACTTGGTGCCTATGTACCAAATATGACAGCAGGCAGAGGATGGATTGCACTTGTAGCTATATACCTGGGAAGAAAACATCCTGCAGGTATTTTTGTTGCATGCCTGATCTTTGCAGGAGCTGATTATTTTTCAAATACCGCCCAGGGATTATTTCAAATTCCATCTGATCTTCTACTGGGCTTTCCATATATCATTACTTTTATAGGTATGATTATCTTCTCGATAATAAATACCAAATCAAAGACTTGAGGCTTATTACAAAGAGATATAAAGGAGCATAGTGATGTATCAAATTCTATCAATAGCAGGCAGCCTTGGATTATTTCTCTTCGGTATGAAAATTATGAGCGACGGTATTCAGAAAGCCGCTGGAGATAAATTAAAAAGTATTCTTAACATGATGACTACAAACAGGATTGCTGCGGTTTTTACAGGATTTTTTATTACAGCACTAATCCAGTCTTCATCAGCTACTACAGTTATGATAGTAAGCTTTGTAAATGCCGGACTTCTAAACCTGGGCCAGGCTATAGGTGTTATTATGGGTGCCAATATAGGAACCACAGTAACAGGATGGATAGTAGCATTACTTGGATTTAAGTTTAAAATAACATCTATGGCACTGCCTGCAATAGGTATAGGACTTCCATTCTTTTTCTCTAAAAAATTAAACAAAAAAGAAATAGGAGAAATATTAATCGGTTTCGGGCTGTTATTCCTGGGTTTAGGATTTCTAAAAGACTCTGTACCGGATATCAAAAGTCATCCTGAAATATTGGAATTTATTCAAAACCTTAATGGCTATGGAATTGGCTCAATAATACTTTTTGTTATTATTGGTGGTTTAATTACAGTAATTGTTCAGAGTTCATCGGCAGCCATGGCAATTACACTTACCATGGCATACTCAGGATGGATAGACTACCCCACTGCAGCAGCAATAGTCCTCGGAGAAAATATAGGGACAACTGTCACTGCATATCTGGCATCCATAGGAACTTCCGTCAATGCACGGCGGACATCCCGGGCACACACACTGTTTAATGTGTTTGGTGTTTTCTGGATGCTGTTGTTATTTAAACCATTTCTTATACTTGTAGATATCATTGTGCCCGGAGATATCTTTGCAGGAACAAATCCGGCAATTATTCCAGCCCATCTGGCTATGTTTCATACACTCTTCAATATAATGAATACTTTTATCAGTATATTTTTTATTCCTCAACTGGCTTTTGTAGTTCGTAAACTTATACCGGAAAAAGGACCCGGTGAGATGGAAGAATACTCCTTTAAGTATATTTCCACGGCTATCCAGGATACGCCTGAATTTTTCCTCATTCCGATAAAAGAGGAACTATACAAACTGACGGAAATAGTGGAGGAGATGTTCTCCCGGTTTTGGACTGTATTCAGCTCACCTGACAAAAAAATGGGAACAGAAGTAGATGATCTTAAAGGGATGGAAGACTATACAGATAAGATGCAGGAAGAGATCACAAGATATATAATTGATGCTGCCAATGACAGCCCACAAAGCGGTAACGCCGAAATAATCAATGCACTTATTCGAATTGCAAACGAACTTGAAAGTATCGGAGATGCATGCTACAACCTTATCCTCCTTGCAGAAAGACGATATCAGAAGAAACTTGAAATAGACGAAACAGGCCTTAATGATCTTAAGCCTTATTCAGAGATTGTTCATAGTTTTATAGGGTTTATAAAAATCCACTTAAACAGGTATCTGAATGACAATGAACTGAAAGAAGCAGAGGAAATAGAAACAGAAATTGATAATCAAAGGCATATACTGAAGAAAAAAGCACAGATACGTCTTCAAAACGGATCCAATGTTAAAGGAGAATTACTCTATATTGATGTTGTAAGGCATGTGGAACATATAGGCGATTATGCTATGAATATTTCGGAAGCACTGAGACACCTGCGGTGAACAGTTTACAGTTTACAGTTAGCAGTTAGCAGTTAGCAGTTAGCAGAATCTTTTCACTGTTAACTGTTTACTGTTTACTGATCACTGAAAGGTTTCACATCCAGATTCAGTAATTTTTTCAGTGATGTCTGCACACTTTTTTCACGTTTAGAGATATCTTCTTTCAAAGCTGCAAGGAATCTTTCCAGTTTATCCAGTCTTAAATTCCCTGCTGTTCCTGTACTGGTCCGGGTCTTAATTCCCTCTTCGGGACTCATAGATACCACACTGTCCAGATTAGTTCCGACATCCCTGTAGGCGTCCCGAAAACTTTTACCTGAAAGAACCAGTTTTATTGCTTCATCAGTTGCAAATATCTCGGGTGTAAATGCATTTTCAAGATTTTCTTTGTTTACAACAAGCTCTGAAATTGTTAACTGCATTATTCTTACACACTGGAGAGCAAGTTTAATTCCCCGGATAAATGGGTCTTTTACTTCCTGAAAATCCCTGTTATAACCAGTAGGAAGAGATCTTATAATATTCTTTATCTGTATACTGTACGCAGACAGGGAGGCAGATTTAGCCCTTAAAAGCTCCAGCCCGTCCGGATTTTTTTTCTGAGGCATTATACTGGAACCGGAACAGAGCTCTGCCGGCAGACTGAAATAGCCAAACTCAGGCAGAGAAAAAAGAATCAGATCCTGGGCTATTTTACTAATAGTAAGAACAAGCTGATCCAGAGAGTCTATAATTATAGATTCAAACTTACCTCTGGAATTATTTACATAAAGAACATTATTCTGCACCCTTGAAAATCCCAATAGGGATGCTGTCATCTCTCTGTCCAGGGGTATTGGAACACCATAACTTGCTGCTGAACCCAAAGGACTTTGATCAATAACATTGAGAACTGCCATTGTCATACTAAGAGAATCTCCAAGTTCCTCAGCAAATGCTCCTGCCCACAGCCCTACAGATGACGGCATTGCTATCTGCATATGCGTGCGCCCGGGCATTGGAGTCATAGTATGCTCCGTTGCAAATTCGCATAAAGTTTCAGAAAGAGAAACTGCCTCTTTAATGAAAGTAAAAAGGAAATCCCTTGAATAAACCCGCAGACAGGTAAGAACCTGATCATTTCTGCTTCTTCCTGTATGAATTTTTTTACCTGCATCACCAATATTGGATACAAGATAGTTTTCTATAGCAGTATGACAGTCCTCATCAGATAAAGTAATAGGAAAATCTGCTAAAAGGGATAACTCTATTATCTTTTTAAGGCCTTCATCTATAGACTTAATTTCATCTTTACCAAGGATACCTATGGAGGCTAACATTTTACCATGGGCACTACTGGCCAGGCAGTCTGAAACCACAAGATTCTGATCCAGTTCAAAATCTCTGCCGACTGTAAATTCTTCCATTAGTTTATTTAGCGAGTAATCTTTCTGCCAAAGTTTTCCCATGTGCTGCTCCTTACACTGAAGATTAATAACATTACATAGAGGATACTAGATTGTCAATAAATCAGCTAAGGAATATAATTGAACCATGACATTGTACGATAAACTTTATGAAGCAAGTATATCGAGAGCACAGGAAACAGAAATAGAGCTGATTCACATAGGAATCAGCTACACTGCAGTAAAAACAGTTGACGGTGAGGCCGGTATCGCCTATACATTTATGGGTGATCATAAATCATGTACCGTTATTAAAGATCCTGTTGATTATGAGGGAAAAAGAGCCAGTCTGCTCCTTCAGAAAATTTTCAGCGATGAACTAATTGAACGATCAGTAGCTCTTGCCCTTATAAACGCATTAAACTATGAAAGAGCCGGTAATTTCCGTGATGATAAGGGAACACTCCTGGATGATCTCGGAATAAGAGCTGGAAGCCGAGTTTCAATGGTTGGCTACTTCGGACCAGTCCTTAAAGATCTGAAGGAGATTGGAGCCATTACCGATGTTCTGGACAACAACAGGAACCTGGGGACAACAGAAGAATTCTACCATAATCTCCAGTCCTCCAGGGATGCCCTGATTCTAACAAGCACCAGCATAATTAACAGAACTGTGGAGGAGATACTCATGAATCTACCGGAGAATATCCCCTCCGTACTGCTGGGACCTTCTACACCCATGCTGCCTGAAGTCTTCCGTGACCTCCCAGTCACGGTTCTCGCTGGAACAGTACCGGAAGATATTAACGGTGTTTTGAAAGCTATCCGACATGGAAAGGGGACTCCGGTAATATCCCGATCATGCAGAAAGGTCTACGCTAAAATTCGATAATAGCAGGTAAAAGGGGGGGCTCATGGAGGGGTGCATTCCGGAGAAAGTATTTGAGTCTGGTGATAAATTTACTTATAAAGAGACAGTCAGGCGTAATAAAATCAGTATCCGCTGTATTATTATTTTCCGGAAAATAAAATAATAAAGACCAGTCATTATCTTTGTAAAAAAAGGACAAATCATCAGGAGAAAATCCATCTATTTCTGAGCAGACAGCAGCCTCCCATTCCTCAGGAAGGAGAATATCCTCCCTTGTAAAAGAAACTACAACCTCCAATTCCAAATATCGATAGTATCCTGACCAGGTTTCTATAGCGTTTGGGTACAGTAAAGGGAACCCCATTGATTTTACAGGCCCCCTGACAAGAATTGCAATATCACTTTCATTCCGATCCGGTGCAGCAGATTGAGCCTCTGCAACAGGGACAAAAGTAACAAGATACAAAAACAGAACTACCATGATCATCATTCGCTTCACTTTATCTATCCCTTTTACTCTACTGTAACACTCTTTGCAAGATTTCGAGGTTGGTCCACATCTCTTTTTAATTCGAGAGCAGAATAGAATGCAAATAACTGTAAAGGTATTACCATAAGATAGGGGTACATAAGAGGATCTGCAGACGGAATCCAGATAACATCATCCACTATTTTAGCAACTTCATCATCCCCCTCAACAGCAATGGCAATAACCTTTCCTTTTCGCGCTTTAACTTCCTTAATATTATTAATAACCTTGTCCCTCAAATTATCATCGGGAACAAGAAATAAACTTGGTGTATTCTCATTTATCAATGCTATTGGCCCATGTTTTATCTCTGCAGAACTGTAACCCTCTGCATGAATATAGGAGATCTCTTTTAATTTTAATGCGCCTTCAAGTGCTACCGAATAATTCAGACCCCTTCCAAGAAACAGAAAGTTTTCATATTTCGAATATCTCTTTGCTATATCCTCTATATTACTTGTATCATCTAATATCTCCCGGAGCTTATCCGGAACACTTTCAAGGGCAGACACAATTCTTAAGCCTTCTTCAAAAGAGAGATGCCTCATTCTGGCAAGTATTAAAGTCAGTACATAAAAAACAGTTATCTGGGATGTGAATGCCTTGGTGGAGGCAACTGCTATCTCCGGGCCGGAGTGGATATAGACACCTCCGTCAGATTTTCTGGGAATGGTAGAACCAACAACATTACAAACCCCAAGAACTCTGGCACCCTTTCGCTGAAGCTCCTTCATGGCATAGAGAGTATCTGCAGTCTCTCCGGATTGTGATACTACAAAATAGAGAGTATCCGGCTGTACAACAGGATTTTTATACCGCACTTCAGATGCAAGTTCTGTTGAAGCAGGTATTCTTGCAATACTTTCAATCAGATATGCACCAACCATCCCTGCATAGTATGATGTTCCTGCGGCAACTATCTGAATACGTTTAATATTAATCAGTTCTGAAGGAGTCATATTCAAACCACCAAGATGCCCGGTTGCTCCATCTCTATCTATTCTACCAACAAAAGCTCTTAGTATAGACTCCGGCTGCTCACGGATCTCTTTCTCCATGTAGTAGTCGTATCCATCTTTTTCTATCTGCTCCAGATCCCAGCCTATATTTTCGACCTTCTTCTGCAGTTCTTTCTCATTAAAATCAAAAGTCTTATAACTATTGGGAGTAATGACAACAAGTTCTTTATCTTCCAGATAGATAACCTGTTTTGTATGGGCCATAATAGCCGTTACATCAGAGGCTAAAAACATCTCCGATTCACCTACTCCCACTACCAGAGGAGAACCATTACGAACCCCCACAATTTTGTTCGGAATATCTTTATGCATTACAGCCAGGCCATAAGTCCCTTTAAGAAGAAAAACCGTTTCTCTGACAGCGGATTCCAGGTTTCCGGTATATAAAGAAGCTATAAGGTGGGAAATAACTTCCGAATCTGTATCTGATTTAAAAGTATGACCCTCTTCGATAAGTCGATTTTTTATTATCTGATAGTTCTCGATAATGCCATTATGGACAAGAACAATTTCATCCTTGTCATCACTGTGAGGATGAGCGTTTTCATCTGTAACTTCCCCATGGGTAGCCCATCTGGTATGACCTATACCTGTATGGCCTTCCAAATCAGAAGGGACAATCTCTCTAAGATCTTTAATTTTCCCCTTACGCTTTACAGTTCTAAGATCTCCATCCCTGTTTATACAGATTCCTGCAGAATCATACCCCCTGTACTCCAATCTTTTCAATCCTTCAAGTAAAACATCTGCTGCTTTTTTAGGACCACAGTAACCAACGATACCACACATTTATTTTTCCTTTTAATTGTTCCAACGTTATAGAGACGTAGCATGCTATACCGCATGCTACGTCTCTACTGGTATATTATCCCTTTTTTTATTTTTTTTCAATAATTTGAAATCAATATCTGAATTTAACCAGTACTAATAGACAAGAGGGAGAAACAATGTAGGGGTAGGTCTTGTACCTACCCATTGATCCCGCAAAAACGAAAATAGATAACAGGAGAACAAACATGGTAAAAAGAAAAAAGATAATTTTAGAAACAACAGCAGTAATTTCAATATTTATTATAGTAACCAACTGCGTCCCAATAGAGGACTACAGACAGTTTACTGACAGAGATATTCATCCTCCTGTGTTTATCAGTATGGGTACTCTTAACCCAACGACTCTGGAACTAAAGTTTTCTGAAGAGATTGGGACAAACACAGAATACCTGTTTATAGATCCTGTAATTGATATTTCATCCATTAAAGTAGAAGGGAATAGAATGGAAATCTCTTTTGAAGAGGACATGGAAGCGGGCGGTTTATTTAAAATAGAAATTACTGTGAGTGATCTAACCGGAAACAGCCTGACTATTCTTTCTGATTTTTATGGTTTCAATTCAAATATCCCGGAAATAATAATCAATGAAATCACAACTCAGGGATCAACTGCAAATCCTGATAAAGTAGAATTACGGGTACTTAGTCCTGGAAACACTGCCGGAATGTGCATTTTCGAGGGAATAGACACCAATTGGAGCCAAAGGAAAATACTTCCTGCCATTGATGTATTGGAGGATGACTATATTATTATTCACTTTAAGCCGCAGGGAATAGATGAAGAGATTGATGAAACTGTTTCCAAAGATATCTCCGGCGGGCTTAACACACATCCCGATGCCTGGGATCTCTGGGTAGATGGAGGTAGTGGACTTTCAGGAAACAATGGTACTATTACTCTTTTTACAAATCCAGGGGGGAACTTAATAGATGGTGTTCTTTACAGTAACAGAACCTCCAGTTCAGATGAAAACTACAGGGGCTTCGGAAGTACGGCTGTTATGAACAAGGCAGACAGATTATTTGAACTGGGTGGATGGACAATATCCGGTGAGATTATTGCCCCTGAAGATGCAATTGACCCCGAAGACTCCACAGCTACTAGATCTATGTGCCGGAATATTGTATTCATCGATACAAACTCAAAAGAAGACTGGCACATTGTTCCAACCAGTACTGCGAGCTTTGGTGAGACTAATTCGGATGAAATTTACGAGTAGATAGGGGTACCCTACAAGAAAAGAGGGTACCCGCAAGGGGCGCCCCTACAGGAGATCCTTGAATAATCCTAAAATAACATCACGTGAAACAGCTCCAACCTGTTGTTTAACAACTTCCCCTTTGTTGAAAACCATAAGGGTAGGAATGCTGATTATATTATATTCAGAAGCCAGTTCACCGGCTTCGTCAACATTTACTTTGGCTACTTTTAATTTTCCTTTATATTCCTCTGATATCTCTGCAAGAACAGGATCTATCATTTTACATGGAACACACCATTCAGCCCAGAAATCGATTACTACAGGAATATCTGAATTTATTACTTCAGCCTCAAAATTTTCTTTTGTAACATTTACTTCAACGCCCATTATTATTCTCCTTTAACCTTGATTCCTTCAGATCCAGAAGTCTGAAGTCATCCAGTACAGTATGCACATATTCCAAAGTTTCTTCTACTGCTTTTTGCTCACCTTTTACAAGAACTCCTTCTTCAAAAAAGGAGGGAAGTTCATCATATAGATCATGGAGGAGAAAAGAGACGTCCAGCATACATCGTTGAGTCTCCCTATGAAGGGTGGAATATTCCCTGGGGGAACGACCCAGCATTGTCCTTAGCTTTATGAGCCCGGGAGGAAATCCATCAGGACCGGTAATAGTAATCTCAAAAAGTCTGCTCTCCATATTCATACGGGGTCCGGAATATCTGGAAGGGTAGATTCTTCGAAATATTTTTTCTATTACAGGCCAGTAACAACTCTCAAAAAACTTCATTGCCCCATAGAGTTTATTTATCTCAAAGGCATCATTATCATCCAGACCAATCCCCTGATATTTTCTGATTCTATCCCTGTTTTCATCAAATATCCTGTCAGCAACACTCTGATTCTGATTATCCCTCTGGTTTTTTTTAGCCTTAAGTCTATTATATTTCTTAATCTGACTTTGCTGCTGCTTTTCTTTCTCATCTTTTATAAGTTTACTGACAACAAGTATCTCTGTGTAAATAAAGTTACCCATATCCACATTTGCACGAAGAGCACCAATATACCGGTCTTCAAAGGAATTTTTAATTATTTTCGGCTTCATGTATTCTACAATTAAATCGTTATACTTCTTTCGTATACCGTTTACAGCAGCTTCAACTTCTATATGACCTAACTTTTTCTTTTTCAATTAATAACTCCATCCCCGACTGGTATTCTCTCATCTTTTGTAGAAAAAATCGAGATAAATTAATGGAAAATTAAAAATGAATATTAAAATGGGGGGAGAATGGGAGAAAGATAGAGAAAAAGGAGGTGGAGTGCCAGTATGGCAGTAATACGGGG
>CBDVAD010000019.1:0-18294 GCA_965371875.1 uncultured bacterium | reverse complement strand
CTTTAGATTGAAAAATTTGGTGCAGTGGTATATCCTTATTCTGATGAGAAAGTTAATTATCGGATTGTTATTTATTTTTTCTGTTTCTACTCTGCATGCTCTGTCAGCTGAGCGTATATTGTTTAATGAAGCGGAAAGCAGATATAAAAACGGTGACCTTGATTTCGCAATGAGTCGTTATCAAGATCTGCTGCAGGAATATCCACTGTCTGAGTATGCACCGGATGCTTATTTTAGAATAGCGGTAATTACACTTAGATCGGGTAACCTTGAAGAAGCTGAATCCCTTTTTTCCCGTGTAGAGAAGCGGTATATGAATACCCGCTTTATAGATTATCTGCCATTCTGGAAGGGAATAATAAAGTTTAAACAGGGGGATTGGGATAATGCTTCTGAACTTTTTACTCTGTTTCTTGAAAATAAACCGGTGACATTAGTTAAAGAAGCATATTTGTATAGAGCGAAAGCCGAATATAACGCCGGGAGAATAAAGTCGGCAATCTCTATTCTTGATACCTGGTTTGAGACAGCAGTCGATATCTATGAGGATCCATATCTCTTTACTTTCTATCTTACGCTTTTAGAGAGGGACGGAAGATATGAATCTGTTCTGAACTTATCCGGCAGAATTACGGATGGGCTTTTTGAAACTTCCTGGATGGATCGTCTTTATCTTATTCATGCTGAAAGTCTTTATAAAACTGGTGGGATTCAGGAAGCAGAGATCTATTATCAGAAGATATTGAGTACTGAACCTGATATATCAGCAATTGGTTTTATCAGGCTTTTTTCAATCTATACAAACGATACTATAAAGCAGGCTGAAATTTTTGATAAAGCTCAGGTTCAGCTTTCCGGCCATCCTGTTATGTTAAATAAATTTCTTCTCAGGGTTGGAATTGACAGTTATAATAATGGTCATTTTGAGTTGGCAGCATCTTATTTGCGGCGCATATGGAGAACCAGTGATATTTCTAAAATAAACTCTCTTGTTCCTGTGTACCTGGCAAAGATACTTGTTTCTGAGGGTGACAGGGCCGGAGCTGCAGATATACTTTCTTCTTACAGCAATTCTGTACTGGCGAGTGATGAACTTGTTCTCTATACGCTGTCAAATGTTCTTGTTGAAGATGGGAAATGGAAAGATGCTGAAGGCTATCTGAAGGATTTTATCTTTACTTTTCCAAATTCAGATTATTACAGCAGCGCCTCATGGATGTATGCTTATAGTCTCTACCGTTCCGGACAATTTTATGAGAGTAAGTCGGTCATTGATTTTGTACTTGCTAATGGAACCGGCGGATCCTATACAACAGATTTTATTCTGTTAAGTGCCAGAGTATTTATCAAATTAGGGAATATTCCCAATGCCATAGCCATGTTTAAAGAATATCTGCCCTTTGATAATAGTAATACTGAAATCTGGTTTGAAATAATTAAACTGCAGTTTACTAAAGGAGATTATAAAGCGGTTTCAGGAACTTACCGGAAATTGATAGAAGGACCTTTATCAGATAATAAAAGTCAGTTTATGCTGCTTATAGAATATATTGCCGGCCTTGCTGATATTGCCCAGGGGCGGTATACAGAGGGTCTGGATAAGCTTTCACATATAAGCAGAGATATTCCGGAGAAGACTGAACTTGAGGGTATTTCCCCTTATGTTGCCTATTATCGGGGATGGGCTTCTTATCGATTATCTGATTACAGGGAGTCATTTACCTGGTTTAAGCTTGTTGCAGATGAATACTCTGAAAGTAGCGTATATGCGGAAGCTCTCTATTTTGCCGGGTGGTCTCTCTATCTTCTTGGTGACTATTCAGGAGCGGCAAAATATTTTGCAAATTTCAGTTCCCTTGCCGTCAATGAAGATAAGGTTAAGGGATTATTTTTTTATGGAAAATCGATGTATGCCGCAGGGGATATAAATGAGGCTGAAATTATTTTTCAGAATATTTATTCAGAATATCCCCGGGCTTCTTATGCTGATGATGCTGTTTTTGAACATGGGCAAATTCTGGAAAATCTTGGAGAATATAATCTTGCAGTTTCTGCTTACAAGGAATTGTACAAACGATATAGAACCAGCTCATTGGCAGAAGAGAGTTTGTTTAAAGTTGGTGAATTGTATCTTCTTCTTGATATGTATTCAGAAGCACGGGATGCATTTTATTTTCATCGTCTGAAATTCCCGAGAGGTATACTGGGTGATCTCTCACTTTACTGGGGGGCAGAGGCCGCAGGAGAAATGGGGGAAGTTTACGGTGCAGTTCTTTTACTGGAGAAATTGGTGAATGGATATCCTGACAGTACTTATAGACCCAATGCAATTCAAAAAATTGCTTCGGCCTATGCCGGGGAGGGGGAATATCGGAAGTCTCTTGCCTACTACAGTGATTTGTTGACAAATTATGCTGAGTCTGATTTTGCTGCAGATGCCCGGACTCAAATAAAAAAACTTAACCTTCTTCAGAGTGGAGTAGATGAAGAGGAAGCAGATCTTCTTGTTTTAATTGAGAACAGTGGAACTGAGTCTGAAGAATCCAGAGAGGCCCACATTGAACTGGCCAGGATCTATCTCTATAAGTTTAATGGTAGAGAAAAAGAAGCCTTTGTGTTACTTAATAAAGTTTCTCTTTTAAGGGATAAATATCCGCGTTCTGCCAGTAGGGCCGTTTACTATCTTGGTGATTACTATTTTCTGCAGAATGATTATTCAAATGCAGCAAAATCTTTCATCGCTGCGGCGTCAATTTACCCGGAAAACAGGGATCTTATGGCTGTTTCTCTACTGCGTGCATCTGAAATGGCAATTGCTGCAGGTGACAGACAGACTGCTGTAAAGATGGTAAATCTCCTGGAGATTAACTTTCCCTCTTCGGAATGGCTGAAAGAGGGACAAATGATTCTTGAGAAAACAAAATGAAAAATATAATTATTATACTGGTATTACTTGTTTCCTTTTCTCTCTATGCAGAGGACGAAGCTCCTTCTTCAATTGAACTTATTATTCCAACCATAATTATAGAGTTTGAGGGTCAGTCTGAGCAGGTTATGGAGCTGGTAATTCCTGATTACAACGAGATTGTTCTTCCTGATTTTGAGATCTATCTATCAGATCCCGGTGAAATACCTATTGAGGAAATAGAATTTGATCTTCCTCTGCCTGGTTTTGTAGAATACAATTATTCTGAAGGATCTTCTTTTTTTAGTGAGGGGTTTCTTGGGCTTGGTGCAAAAAAGCATTTGCTTGGTAATATTTCTCTTTTCCGTCTTGGAGAGGGATTAAGATTTTCATTATCATTTGCTCATGATGGTCTGGATGGGTTTGGGCAGAATGATGCCGGAAAGGGGTATTTTTATCGCAAGGAAGCATTTGAAGGTAATTTTAAAAATGGAGATGAATCCTTTATGATTTCAGGCTCCGGTTCATTTAAAGAAAATGAAGACGGCCTTCAGCAGCAGGTTACTTCTTACACTTCTATAATCAACAGACTAAGCAATGTGGAGCTTGGTATTTCCGGCAATGGAAGTTTTTCCTGGAATGGAGATTTAGGTCTGACTATTGCAGAAAAAACTATTACAGGCGAAAATCCGGAGTTGTATGATGAGTTTGTCTTATCAGTCAATGGGGGACTTGGCTGGAAGAAAAACTGGTTTAGCATTTCTCTTACAGGAGATTATATTTATGATCTGTATAGATATATAGATACCAGCAAGAATATAATCAGATCTGATCTGGAGTTGGGATTTGCTCTTGAACCTGTGGATATATTTGCAATGGCCGGTATTTTTTGGCTTCCAGGCAATTATCCTGATTATCCTTTCAGTATCTCTTTTGCCGGAGCTTTTAAAGATATTCTTCAATTTCAGACATCAGGCGGTTACTTTATTCGAAATTATCTCAATTATGAGACCTGGAGCAGCTATTCTTTTTTTGGATCTGCTGACGGGATAGATGAAGGATGGTTCATGGATGGGAAAATTACAGGCTCATCTTTCTTAAATATAAATTTTGGTATTCAATGGCTGTACCGATATATGGAAAATTATATGTCTGTGGATCTGGATTCTTTTGATGGAATAACAGGCTTGTTCAGTTTTAATAATGTACAGGGTCAATATCTGGATCTTTCTCCATTCATCAAATTGGCATTACCTTCCGGATGGTCTTTATTGTTTGGTTTGGATGGACAGATACTGGAAGACATAGATATTCTCAACCCTGTTTATTCAATTTATTCAGATATAGAGTATACAGGAGATGGTTATGGATTCTTTTTATCCGGCGAATATAGTCTGGATCCTTTTGAGCCTGTTCCTGCTGTATCCCTGGGTGTTAATTACTCAATTAGTGAGGGTGTTGAATTAAGTCTTGAAGGAACAGATATATTGGGATTCTTTTCCGGTAACAGGATATTATGGGGGAATTATATTGATGTTGGTGGTACAATTACACTGGTGACAAAAATATCTCTGTAACTTATTTGTACCTGTAGTAATTTTAGTAAGTAGATTGTTTTTAAAGGAGTTTAATAGATGTTTATGCTTATATCAAAAGGCGGACCGGTAATGGTGCTGATTATAATTCTATCTGTAATTGCAGGTATTATAATTATTGAGCGCCTGTTATTTTTTCGGAGAATAAGGATGGATGAGGAAAAATTTACTGATCGGCTTAAATCTGCAATTCAGAAAGGTCATTATGATGAAGCTATCGATATATGTGAGAATAATTTAACACCCCTGTCTAATTTGATGAAGGTTGGTATTGAGCATCGCAGCTATGGTAAATCTGAAATAAAAGAATCAATTTTGGCAGCAGCTAATCTGGAAGTTCCTCATTTGGAACGATATCTGACCTCTCTGGGGACTATAGCGCACATTTCTCCTCTGCTTGGATTACTTGGAACAGTAACTGGTAATATAAAGGCCTTTGGTGTTCTTGGTCAGTTTGGCTCTATTGGTGATCCTTCACTTCTGGCAACAGGAATCTCTGAAGCACTGCTTACAACTGCTGCAGGTATTGTTGTCTCTATTCCAGCCATAGCTTTTTATAATTATCTTGTCGGGAAGGCAAATCATACAATTATAAACCTGGAGAACAGGGTTAATGATATGGTTCTCTTTTTTGAGGCAGGGGTATAATGGTTTTTAAACGCCGATTAAAGCCGGTGGCAACAGTAGATCTTATTCCTATGATCGATGTGATCTTTCAGCTTGTTATCTTTTTTATGGTATCCAGTACTTTTATTCTTACGCCGGGAATTCCTTTGGAGCTTCCTGATTCTACAAGCGCAGAACCTGTTGTACTTACAAAACTTATTGTAACAATGATTTCTGAAGATGAACTCTATCTCAATGAGGAACGTACATCAGTGGCAGATCTTTATGATCTGATAAATTCTCTTCCTGAAAAATCAGTGGAGGATATTCAGAGTGTAATTGTGGAAGGAGACCGGAGAGCCTCCTACAGTTTAATGGTAAATGTCCTGGATATCCTTAGAGAAAGCGGTTTTACGGGTATAAATTTACGAATGAGGGATTCTGTAAATTGACAAAAGCTGATTCCAACCGTCTGTTAAAGGCTCTTCTAATAAGCATTATGTTTCATACATTTATGTTTGCAGGAATGAATTTATTAGACTGGTTTCATGAAATTGATCTTCCTGAACGCTTAGCTCCTGTTTCAATAAGAATAGAAAAAGAGAGCTTGTCTTCTGCTGCTTTCATGGAAGAAGAAATAACACCTGTTTCTACAGAAATTCCGGAACAGCAAGAACCTGCTCCCAATATAACTCAAGATACTGCTATCCCTTCATATTTACCTTCAGAATCCAGTCCTTATGATGATATGTTTACAACTAAAGATGTAGAAACACCTGTTCCTTTTCCTGAATTAATTGAGGAAACAGGAAAAGTTAAAGACTTTAAACCTAAAGAAAGTGAAATTGTATATGAAGAATATGGAGTTGATAAAGATTCTTCAGATGTTATTGAATCAGCTTCATCCGGATCTGTTTCTGATACAGGATCTCATCAAGTTATTTCAGCCGCAGATCTGGATAAGTTTTCAGAAGCTATTGCTGGAGCAGAAAATCAGGATCATTCTGATCCCGCTGGAGAACAAAAATCTGACTATGGTCTTACTGAATATGATAATGACCTGGTCAAATTTGATAAGGGTGATGTAAAACGTGAACTTGTAGCAAATCCTCCTCCTGAAATGCCGGATGACCTTCCTTCTGATTTTCCACCTGAGATTACCTACAAAATTAGATTTAGTTTGAATACCGATGGATTAATAAAGGTCTTGAGTATAGACCCCTCATCAGTATATCCTAGGATCGATGCAAGTATTCGAAAGGCCCTTAGATCATGGTCATTTAACAGATCTACGGGCAGCGAAGTTGTAGAAGGTACAATTACACTAATTTTTAAGGCGAAATAACACAATATGAAAATTAAAGCTGTAGGTTTCGATATTGACGGGACCCTCTATCCAAATCTTTCCATGTATATTAGTTCCGCCGCATCTTTTATTGGGCATCCCTTACTGGTATTCCATTTTGGCAAGGTAAGAAAAGAGATTCGCAGAACTGAGCATAGTGGTGATTTTCGTGAGACTCAGGCAAAGTTGCTTGCCTATTCCATGAAGATACCACAGCAGAAAGCTGCTGATTTGATAGAAAGGCATCTTTATCAAAAATGGGAGTATTCTTTTAAGGGAGTTAAACCTTTTAAGGATGTTCGCCCGGGACTGCTCTCCTTAAAACGTGAAGGAATTAAGCTTGGTTCTCTTTCTGATTTTCCTGTACAGAGAAAGCTGGATTTTCTTGGTCTTTCAGATTTGATGGAATTTGCTTTTTCTTCTGAGGAAACCGGATACCTTAAACCTCACTCCGCTCCTTTTATTAATTTGATAAGCAAATTCGGTGTTAGTGCTGATGAAATTCTCTATGTTGGTAATAATTACAAATATGATGTTTTGGGCGCAAAAAATGCAGGTCTGCGTACTGCACACCTTACCAGGAAGCCTGTATCTGACAGTAAGGCCGATTTTTCCTTCTATTCTTTTTTAGATCTGCGGGACTGGATATTAACGTTAAATAATTGACAACTTAGCATTCATGGGTAACAATAATGGCTGAAGAGACGTAGCCTGGTCGTGCGCTTCGCTTACTGCTCGGCTATGCGACCTTAGCGTGCTATATAGCACGCTGCGTCTCTACTGGGAGAAATGTATGGAATTTACGATTGGAAATATAATAACCCTGCTTGTTGTTGTCATAATATTGGCTATCTACAGGCAGCTGGATAAAAATAACCGTTCACTTGAAAAAATAAAGCGCTATTCTGAAAAAATTAAGGATGAGCTGGATGCCTATGTGGACAGCAAAACTGTAGAAGTAAAGAATTTTGCAATCGAACTGGATGTTCATCAGGAGACAGGGAAGGCTATTCTGAACAGAATTTCAAAGGCTGAAGATCATTTGGAATCAAGAGCTTCTTATATTGAAAAAATGTATGAAAGAATTAATGAATACGATAAAGCTCTGGATGAACTGACGCAAATGACTCTTAGGGTTCAGGATAATCTTGATCGACTGCATGAAGAGTCAGAGTTCGTAGATAAGGTTGGGAAGAGAGTTAAAGAAGCTGGTCTTAGTATTATTAAGCTTGAAAAAGAAATTCCCGGTTTAAAGACAGAGTTTGCAAAAGAGAATATCAAAGAGCTTAAGATCGTCAGGACAGTAGTTCTAAAAGATACTCAAAAAGTAATTTCCCGTATACGTGATGAAATAGCTACAGGAGAAACCAGGATTAATAATTTTACCACTATGGTGAAAACATTGGAAAATACTAAAGAAACTATGGAAAAAGAAACTGTCCAGTCCATACAGAAGTTTCTGGATGAACAGGTTTACCGAACTGAACAGTCGGGTGAACAGCTGACAGCAGAGCTCATCGATAGATTTGATACTATTTTAACAGGAAAGATAGAAGAAGCAGAGTCTGTTGAGGCCGGTATGCAGGAGTCTTTTGAGAAGATTTCGGAACATGTTGCATCTAAAGTTGAGGAAATAGATCAGAAGGTAGACCAATTCAGGACTCAGGTCAGTACTGTTGAGAGGGACTATAAGAAATCATTCAGTTTGATTCAGAGTAATCTGGATGAGCAGACCTTGAATATTGAAAAGACAGGAGAACAACTAACAGTTAAACTCTCGGACAAATTTGATAATATTCTGGAAAGAAAGAGAGAAGAAGCAAATTCTATAGAGTTGGGTATGCAGGAGGCTTTCGGGAAGATTTCGGAACATTCTGCTTCAACAGTTGGTGAAATAGAGCAGAAGGTGGATCAATTCAGGGTACAGGTTAGTGCTGTTGAAAGGGACTATAGAAATTCACTCAGTTTGATTCAGAGTAATCTGGATGAGCAGACCTTGAATATTGAAAAGACAGGAGAACAACTAACAGTTAAACTCTCGGACAAATTTGATAATATTCTGGAAAGAAAGAGAGAAGAAGCAAATTCTATAGAGTTGGGTATGCAGGAGGCTTTCGGGAAGATTTCGGAACATTCTGCTTCAACAGTCGGTGAAATAGAGCAGAAGATCAGTGAATTTAAGGATCAGGTAAAAACTGTTGAAGATACTTACGTAGAATCACTTAAAGCTGCAGCAGGTAGAGGTGAAGATCTTGAAGATGAAGTATTTGATAGTTTAAAGAAAAAAATATTTCTGGATTCAGATACTCTTAAAAAAGAGTTTGATAAGAGTTTAACAGCGATTAATAATACTGTCAGTTCCAGATTATCAGAGTTTGGCAATAGTTATTCCAAGATTACTGATAAAACCAGAAAAGATATTGAACAGATATCTAAAGAGCTTCATGATTCAGATAATGCTGTCCGGGATCGTATTACCAGTGTGGAATCAAGAGTTCATGAATTTGAAGACAGTATAAATTATAAATTTACGAGGTTGGAAGATATTGGCAGTGATCTTGATTCTCTTGAAAAGAATCTTAGAGTTTCAATGGAGCAGACGACAGCAAGAATAGAAACAGATTTTCGTAATTATGAGAGACAGCAGGATGAAACACAGTTAGAATATCAGGAGAAGATCTCCGGTGAGATGAAGGAATTATATGACGGCTTGAATAACCTTGAGGTTGAATTGAATGGTTTAAAGAACAGAGCCTATGAAAATGTTGCAAAGGGTCTTAAGGTGTTTGAAGATGATTTCTTTTCTGATTTAAAAAATAAGAATGTAGTTATGGAAGAGAAAATTATTGAATGGCAGGGGAGTATAGATAAAAATCTTGAGGAATTGGCCAGAGCAGGGGATGAAAAAAGATTAGAAATCGAAAAAGAATATAGTGAGAAACTAAGAGAAAAATTAGAGGATGTGCAGGAAAGAGTATTTTCAAATCAGCTGAAATTTGAAAGTCAGGTTGCAGATTTTCAGACCCGTGTAGAGGAACGAATGAGTCAATCCAATTCATCTATGATGACGACGGAGGAATCGATTAAAAAGGAACTGCTGGATATACAGGAGAGTGCCAAAGCCTCGTTTTCCAGAGAGTTTATTGAATTTAATACAGGTATAAATGCACAGCTAAAAAAATCTGACAGGGAAGTTGAGTCCAGGTTAAAGAGTATAGAAGAGATAGTTGAACAGAAAGAGAAGGAATTCCTTGGATTTACAGAGAATACACAGTCTGAAGTCACTGTGTGGCAGGTGAAAATACTTCAGGAATTAAAAGAAGCGCAAACTGAGATGACTTCCGGTTATGAAGATTTGAAGAAGGATGTATTTAGTAATATATCCCAGATTAAGGATGATTTTGAATCTCAGAAAGAGGATTTGATAATAAGTACCCAGGAAGAGCGGGCGAGAATAAAAAATGAATTGAAGGAGAATGCTTCCGGCATTGTTCTTCTTCAGACAGACCTTCGTAATAAAACAGAAGCATCGGTAGAGAATTTTAATAGGGAATATGAGACTTTTATTCTGGAAATTCAAAAGAAAAACAGAGATATGCAGGTTGATTTTGATAAGAAGATAAAGGACTTCAGGTTGATCTCTTCTGAAAACAGGAGTAAGACAGACCAGCTTCAGAAAAAACTATATGGAAAGATTGAAGAAAATTATAAAATTCTTGCAGTTAACCTTCAGGAAATTGATAAACGACAAAAAGGGTTCATTAATCAGACAAAGATTTTTGATCGTGCAGATTCTCTTAAGATCAGCCTTCAGGAATCGATTGAAGATCTTAAATCTGAACTTGTTAAAGTTGAAGCCCAGAGTAATGAATCCCGGGAGATAAAACGTAAATTTAGTTCTATTTCTAAACTTGGAGATGAAGTTAACGTAAAGTTGGGACGTTTTCTTTCTGAAAAAAGACGTATTGAAGAGATGGAAGGTGATTTTAAAAAACTTATCATTATATCTCAATCTGTTGACACTAAATTAAGACATGTGACTGGTTCTCATGATGATCTGCAGGCAATTCAGATAAAAATCAGGAATCTTGAAGAATTGGAAAAAGAGGTTTCTATAAAATTTGAACGGTTAGAGAAAAAAGATCAGATTATCGAAAATACCACTGCCAGTGTAGATAAAAATTTCCAGCAGCTAAGTGAACTGGATGATCGGGTAAGATCTCTTAATGAAGATGTTACTCAAATACCGGAGAGTTTACACGATATATCTTCAAAAATTGAACTGTTGTCCCGAAATAAGAAGAAAGCGGATGAAACAGCAAGGCAAGTTGCAGAACTTGATGGACTTCTAAAAGATATTGAAGAACGAATTAAAAATATGCAGAAGGCCCGTGAATGGCTTGCAAAAACAGAAACTCGTATGGAGGAGGTCTCCAAACAGGCACAGGAGCAGGTAAAACTACTGGGTAGTATTCTTAAAGACGGCAATAAAAGTGGTTCAGGAAGTAAGGGTGCACCCTCTATGGGGGCACGGGATGTTGTTACCCGCCTGGCCCATCAGGGGTGGTCTATTCAGGAAATAGCCAGTACTACAAAACTTTCCAGAGGTGAAGTAGAGCTTATTCTCGAACTCCTCCCAAAGAAATAATTGTAAAGACGTTACATTTAAACCGCAAACTCGTAAGGAACAGGCATGCCTGTTCCCTGCACAAAAACAAATTTTTACTAAAAAGCTTGACGGTACTCATGTTGATTAGTATTTTATGGCATACGATAAATCAATGAAAGATCAGCGAATATAATAAATTTAATGAGGGTGGTATGTCGAAGAAGCAGAAAGAAGGAAAAGAAGAAATTCTGCAAGAGGAAAAAGTAGTGGAGGAATCTGTAACAGATACTCCTGTTTCCGAAGAAGAAGATAAAGAAGAAGTAATAGAAAAATCAGAAGAGGAAAAACTTCGTGAGATGGTATCCCTGTTAGAGGATGAAAACAGCTCGTTAAAAGATCAGATGCTTAGAAAGCAGGCAGAGTCGGATAATTTCAGGAAACGTGTTCTAAGGGAAAAAGAGGATTCAATTAAATATGGGAATTCTAATTTACTCATGGATCTGATAACCATAATTGATGATTTTGAAAGAGCTATTAAATCTTCACAGGAATCAAGTGATTTTGATAATTTTCATTCCGGTATTGAACTTATTGAGAAGCAGTTTGTCAGTATGCTGGATCGAAACTGGGGTTTGAAGAGGATGGTATCTGTGGGTGAAGAGTTTGATCCTCAGTTCCATGAAGCAATAGGTATGGAAGAAAGTTCTGAATATGATAAGCAGACAGTTATAGAGGATTATCAAAGTGGATACATACTTCAGGACAGGGTTCTCCGTCCGGCTAAGGTGAAGGTTGCTATGCCTGTTGTTGCGAGTTCGGAAGCTGAAATTGTGAGCGAGAAGTAATCATGGTTGTATCCATGTTTAATTATTATTGTAATGAATTAGAGGAGATAAAATAATGGGAAGAATAATTGGTATTGACCTTGGGACAACAAACTCATGTGTCGCTGTAATGGAAGGAGGAGAACCTGTTGTAATTCAGAATGCTGAAGGTCAGAGAACAACTCCCTCTATTGTAGGATTCACAGCGAAGGATGAGCGTCTTGTAGGTCAGCCTGCCAAGAATCAGATAGTAACAAATCCTGAGAATACTGTGTATTCAATTAAGAGATTTGTAGGACGCCGCTTTTCTGAGGTTCCTGGTGAGATTAAAATGGTTCCATATGAGATTAAAGAAGGTTCCGGTGGCGAGGTACGGATAGGGATTCATGGAAAGGATTTTTCTCCCCAGGAAATTTCGGCAGCTACACTGCAGAAGATGAAAAAGACTGCTGAGGATTATCTTGGTGAAACCGTTACAGATGCAGTAATTACTGTTCCTGCTTATTTTAACGATGCCCAGAGACAAGCCACAAAGGATGCTGGTAAAATTGCCGGTCTCGAAGTAAAGAGAATTGTTAATGAACCAACAGCAGCATCCCTTGCTTACGGCTTTAATAAAGATAAGAAAGAAGAAAAGATAGCTGTTTACGATCTTGGTGGAGGTACTTTTGATATCTCAATTCTTGAACTTGGAGATGGTGTTTTTGAAGTAAAGGCAACAAATGGTGATACCCATCTTGGTGGAGATAATTTTGACCAGCGTATTATTGAATGGCTGATAGACAGTTTTAAGAAGGATTTCGGAATAGATCTGTCCCAGGATAGAATGGCTTTACAGAGATTAAAGGAAGGATCTGAAAAGGCAAAGATTGAGCTTTCCAGTACTCATTCTACAGAGATCAATCTTCCGTTTATTACGGCTGATGCATCCGGTCCCAAGCACTTGCAGTATACTTTAACAAGAGCAAAATTTGAGCAGATGATACATGATCTGGTAGAAGGTACCAAGCAGCCCTGTATTAATGCACTTAAGGATGCTGGTCTTTCTCCTTCAGATATAGATGAGGTAATTCTTGTAGGTGGATCTACAAGAATACCTGCAGTTCAGGAAATTGTTAAAGGCCTGTTTCAGAAAGAACCCCATAAGGGAGTTAATCCTGACGAAGTTGTTGCCATGGGAGCGGCTATTCAGGGAGGTATTCTTGGGGGAGATGTTAAGGATGTTCTTCTTCTGGACGTAACTCCTTTATCTCTTGGTATTGAAACTTTAGGTGGAGTATCTACAAAGCTTATTGAAAGAAATACTACTATCCCTACAAGAAAGAGTCAGATATTCTCAACTGCAGCAGATAATCAGACAGCGGTTTCTATAAGCGTACTACAGGGTGAGCGGGAGATGGCTGCTCAAAATAGGTCTCTCGGAAGATTTGACCTTGTTGGTATACCTGCCGCAGCAAGAGGAGTCCCTCAAATTGAGGTTACATTTGATATAGATGCAAATGGTATTGTTCATGTATCTGCAAAAGATCTTGGAACCGGTAAGGAACAGAAGATCAGGATTGAATCTTCCTCCGGGTTGTCTGAGGATGAAATAGAAAAAATGGTTAAAGAATCTGAGCTTCATGCAGAAGAGGATCGGAAGGAAAAGGAAAAGGTAGAGGCTGCAAATGAGGCAGACTCACTTATTTACTCAACCGAAAAATCCCTTAAAGATTTTAGTGATAAAATTTCAGATTCTGATAAAGCTGCTATTGAAGCCGGTGTTGACGGGCTGAAAAAAGCACTTGAGTCGGGTGACCTGGAACAGATTAAAGCTAAATCTGAGGAACTTAAACAGGCTGCCCATAAGCTGGCAGAAGAGGTTTATAAAAGCTCCGAAGCTGATGCTTCTGCTGCTGGTCAGGACACAGGTAACGCTGCGGGAGAAGGGGATACAGGTGAAACTCCTGAGGATTCTAAGAATGCAAGTGGTACAGTTGAGGATATCGATTATGAAGTAATCGATGATGAAGATTCTGAAAATAAGTAAATAGTGAGTCTATAGTTTGGCAAAACGTGATTATTATGAGGTGCTCGGGGTTTCCAAGGATGCCCCGGCAGATGAAATTAAAAAGGCTTATAGAAAGCTGGCAATAAAGTATCACCCTGATAAAAACCAGGGCGATAAGGCTGCTGAAGAGAAGTTCAAAGAGGGCACTGAAGCCTATGAAGTTCTTAGCGATGCTAAAAAGAAGCAAGTCTATGATCAGTATGGGTTTGCAGGTGTAGAAGGTATGAATGGAGGCGGTGGGCATGATTATTCCACAGTCTTTAGAGATTTTGAAGATATCTTTGGTGACTTTGGAGGGATTTTTGATTCCTTCTTTGGTGGGGGAGGCGGAGCACGTCGAGGTGGTCGTTCTTCTCAACCAAGAGGATCTGATCTTCGGTATAATCTGAATATCCCTTTTAAGGATGCTGTCTTTGGGACTAAAGTACAGATCAGCTATAATAGGCATGTTGGATGTTCCTCCTGTAAGGGTACCGGTGCTGAAGCCGGTGGTGGTAAAAAGATGTGTCCTACCTGTGGAGGTAGTGGTCAGGTAAGAAGAAGTTCAGGTTTTTTCTCAATTGCTTCTGCCTGTCCCACATGTAATGGTGATGGCTATGTAATTGAAAACCCGTGCAGAGTCTGCAGGGGAACAGGCCTGGCTCAGAAAAGTCAGAAAATAAAGGTTACTATTCCCGCTGGTATAGAGTCTGGTAAACGGATAAATATTCCTGGTCAGGGGAATGCCAGCCCTAATGGAGGGTTGACTGGTGATTTGTATGTTTACATCACTGTAGCCTCCCATAAATATTTTGAACGTGATGGTGCAGACGTTTACTGCGTCATTCCTGTTTCTATGACACAGGCGGCTCTTGGATCTGAATTGATGGTCCCTACCCTGGATGATAAAAAAGCTAAACTTAAGATTCCGGCAGGAACCCAGAATGATAAGATATTACGTCTTAGAGGTGAGGGTATTCCTTATTTGCATAATTCAGGCAAGCGGGGTGATATGTATATAAAAATCAGAGTCAATATTCCCACAAAAGTGAGTAGTAAAGTTAAAAGTCTTTTAAAGGAGATATCTGAACTGGACGGTGGGAGTAAGAACCCCGATCCTGTTCCTTTATCGGAATTGAGATAATAAAAGTGTCCCTTTGATAAATAATTGTCAGAGGGGCTTTTTTTTATAGACTTCTGCTCCGATAGTTTAAGAATGATTAAATACTATTTATTATTAATTATGCTTACCATTACTGTTAATCTCTTTTCCACAGAACATATTGTCGATATATCCAAAATTATGAGTTTGGCCGGACAGAATTCAAAAGATTCATTTATTGAGGAATTTGATTCCAATACAGATGGAAATATTGATCATCTTGTAAGAATAAATACAGATGGTGATAAAGTGATGGAATCTATCGATTTTAATTTTGATGGAAAGATGGATGACCTTTACTTTTATTCTGAAGGAATTATTATCAGGCGTGAGATCGACTCAAACTTCGATTTGAAAATTGATGTATGGGTCTATATAAGGGATGGATCTTTTATTGAAAAATATGAACAGGATCTTGATTTTGATGGAATTATTGACAAGGTGAAAATATTTGGAGGTGAGCAGTAACATTGAAGGGTATAGTTTTTACAGGTTTTCACAGCATAGAGGAGATTCTCAAAAAAAAGAAATCAGATGGTGTTATTTATTATTCAAGATCGACCAGACGGATTTTAAGTGTAGTTGATCTTGCAAAAAGACAAGGCTATAGATCTGTAAAAGTGTCAGAACTGGAAATTTCAAAAATAGCGGAAGGTGCTGATCACAGGGGAATTGTATTTACAAAATCATTCGTAAATAATACATATTTTGATGGGGAACCCGGCAGGGGCAGTTCTCCCGATCTTGATACATATCTGAAAAATCTAAATACTCCTAATGCTCTGATAATAATTCTTGATGGTATTACAGATCCTCATAATCTTGGAGCGATAATACGAAGCTCAGATCAGTTCTATGCAGATCTTGTACTGATTCCTTCACGGAATAGTGCAAAAGATAATGCCACGGTTTCAAAAATATCTGCAGGGGCGGATAATTATGTTAATATTGATGTAGTTACGAATCTAAGTCGTGCCATGGATAAGCTGAAAAAGTCAGGATTCTGGATCTATGGTGCAGATATGGGCGGTAATAGCATAAGTGAAACTGATCTTACTGGAAGAGTAGTTCTTGTTATGGGGTCAGAAGGCAAAGGCTTGCGAGATCTTACCAGGAGTAAGTGTGATAATCTGGTTTCCATTCCAGCTAAGGGACATGTAGATTCTTTGAATGTTTCAGTTGCCGCAGGGGTAATGATGTACGAGGTTCGGCGCCAGCAGAATCTTTCTTCGTAGGGGCGACCGGCCGGTCGCCCGTACATTTGTGATATTAGATTCGGAATGGAAAAAATTTAAACATTTGTTATGCACGTATCATTCTGTTGGGAACGCAGATCTGCGTTCCGTACATTAGTGGTAATAGAATCGGAATGTAGAGTTTTTTAACAATTGTTATACATGCATCATATTATTTTTAAACCAGGTATTCCTGAAAAATCTCTCTGTAATCATCAAGGTTTTCTGCGTGAACAATTCTGTTCCGAAGTGCGGCCGATCCTGCCTCTCCCTTTGTATAGCTGCATAACTGTTTTTTCATCTCTCTGCAAGCTGTTTTCTCACCTTTATAGTTAACGTTAAGTGAGAGGTGTTCCCATGCAGTTTTGATTTTAGTATTCATCTCCGGTTTAGGATTGGAAGCTCCTGTTTGGATAAGAGATTTGGTTCTGTTGAAAATAAATGGATTGCCAATGGCTCCCCGGGCAAACAGGACACCATCAACATTTGTTGTCTCAAGCATCCTTACGGCATCCTCAGGTGTAAAAATATTACCCGAACCTATTATCGGTATATCAAAATTTGATTTAAGGATCATTAAATCATTCCAGCTTGCTTCTCCGCTGTAGCCCTGGCTGCGCGTTCGGGCATGCATTGTAAGAAGTGAAGCTCCGCCTTTTACTGCAGATTCTGCAAATTCAAGGTAATTAATCGTGTGTACATCCCATCCTGTTCTGAATTTTACAGTTACAGGAATATCTGTTTCACTGGTGAGTGTTTTTACAATCTCCTCTATTTTTTCAGGAAAACGCATCAATGCTGCACCGGCATTATTTTTTACCACCTTTGGTACAGGGCAGCCGCAGTTAATATCTATAACTGTTGGATTTGCTTTAAGAATTTCAGGAAGAGCCCGTTTTGCAGTGTCAGCATCCGGTAAAAATATTTGAATTCCCAGAAGTTCTTCATTTAGCGCTCTTTCCATTAAAAGTTGGGTTTTCTCACTTTTTCGTGCCAGTGCTTCAGCAGAAACCATTTCGCTGTATGTAAATGACGCTCCATTGGAGATACAGATAGACCTGAAGGCCTTATCCGTAAATCCGGCAAGAGGAGCAAGGAAGAGGTTTCCGGGGATTGTTATTTTTCCAACCCTGACGGGATGAAAGAGTGATTCTTTCATAATCCTGTATAATGCTTATGATTCCAATCCAAAGAAGCGAAGACTGTTTTCATAAAGTGCAGAACCAACTTCTTCAGGATCTTCTCCCCTGAGCTCTGCTATAAATTCAGCAGTTGCTTTTAAATAGGCAGGTTTATTTCTTTTTCCTCTGTAGGCAGACGGCACCATAAAGGGGCTTTCCGATTCAATAAGCATTCTGTTGAGGGGCATATTTTTAGCTGTTTCATGTAAATTACGGGCATTTCTGTATGTCACATTACCAGCGAAGGAAATATAAAGATTAAGTTCAAGGGCTTCCTGGGCAAAATCCCAATTTTCTGAATAGCAGTGAAGAACACCACCCTTTGGAGGAAGTTTATCCCTGAGAATTTCTATTACATCCCTGCCTGCTTCTCTGTTGTGAATGACAACCGGAAGATCATATTGGTGAGCAAGTTCAAGCTGCCTTATAAATAATTCTATCTGGGCATCTTTATTACCAAATTTCCTGTAATAGTCTAAACCAATTTCTCCAATTGATACAATTCTGTCTAGTTTTATACCCTCTTCAATTTTAATTTCCCAATCTCTGCCGGGATGCATAACTTCTGAGGGAGAAACGCCGATACTATGGTATATATGTGTTGCTGTTGAAAGATTTTGGTAAACCTGAAAGAAGTCCGGCAGGTTGTTGCAGATACTCAGTATATGAGCGATCCCTTCCTGTTTTGCTTCCTGGGTAATAATTAGCTGGTCAATAGGATCTTCTGTTATAAGTCCTATGTGCGCATGAGTATCAAATAGCTTCATAAGGTTTTCCAATAAGGTAAAGATTTGTCAATTATT
>CBDVAD010000018.1:0-18869 GCA_965371875.1 uncultured bacterium | reverse complement strand
GGCAAAAACAGGGAGCCCAAGTATTCCAAGAAGCAAGTAGACAAATACACTGGATACCCCAATTCTAAATCCACCAAGAAGTCCGCTGAGAACAACAAAAAGAGTGGTCAAAACAATGGGTACCGGGCCAACAGGAACAGCGGCATATGCTCCGGCTGAAATAAGAGCTGTAAAGACAGCAGTAAGAACGGTTCTTCTAATTTGATTTTTATTCATATTCTTTTTCTCCCAGGTTGCATTGGCGAGCAGCAAACTTGTTTGCGACCAGCCCTGTTATAGTAAGCATTACACTTTCTCCGGCAGATACACTTGTGGTATGCCTTCCGGATACCAGATAGAGTCTACCATCTGTATCAATGGACCTGGCAATTCCTTCGATTATCCCATCCAGACGGGTCTGGACTCTTACGTGTTTATGGAGGAATCCAGCATATGCACTCAGATCTCTGCACAGTTCCAAGGGAGGAAGAGAAAGATTTTTTTCCCATATTACTTTAAACAAACGGACAATTTTTCTCCGATTAAGATTAAGACCTGTGATATCAGAAACTGATGTTACATCCTGTCCGGAAAGAGTATCATTTATATGTATTCCGATTCCTAAAGCATACCAGTAAATCTGCCCCTCTCTGACATGATATTCATCAAGGACTCCCCCTACTTTCCGTCCCTGAATCATGATATTTCCAGGCCATGAAAAATGTGGCTTTTTTACTCCTGATAATTCAAGGCTCTGCAGTACTGTGAGTATTCCCCTAAAAGGCATCAGTGGAGCCTCAAAAACCGGGAGCAGCCTGTTTATAACACAGGTCATATAGATACCACCACTGGGTGAATCCCAGGTTTTTCCGTCTCTTCCAATACCAGCCAGTTGGTGATCAGCAAGGATGATAAAATCCTCCGACTCTTTCTCCGGATTCCCCATCATCTGAGCAGATGCATTCATAGTGGATTCAAGCTCTCTGTAGAAGCGGAATCCCCGGGAAGAATCAAAATCCAAAGAGGATAGATTATCTCCTTCTATTGTTAATTTATATCCTCTATGACCGGATTCTATATTATATCCTTCAGCCTGAAGAGCTTTAATATGCTTCCACACAGCCACCCTGCTGATGTCGTAGGTATGGCTTAGAGATTCCCCCGAAATCCATGAAGCATTTTTTCTGATTGTTCCAAGTATAGACCGGCGCGTTTCGTTAACCATAATATTTTAGTAGGTTAACGTATGATTTAAAAAAAATCAATCCATAGAAATTTCTTTACCCGGATTAGCCCTGATACCGATTTTACTGCAATAATCGGGAATACATTTAAAAATCGGTCCAAATTGCCCTTCCGAATACTTGATATTTTTCTCCAATAATGAATAAATCTCTTTTTTGTATAAGAAATAAATTTATTCGGGGGCTTCCCATCAGAAATTTTATAATATTGATACTCATATTACCAGTCATACTAACCTGCACTCAGTCGATATCTAATGGTAATAATAAAGATAACTCAGACAATTACAGTAAACTGGAATTTGAACTACCGGAAGTAAATCCGGCAAACAAAGCAGGTCTTCCTGTCCAGCTTGCAAAAACAGATGATTTGGGCCTCTATATCTATCGCAATCCATTAACTAAAGATCACATCGTCAGCTATTTTGATCAGTTAACCGGCTCTTCCCGGATCACAGATATTATCCTTCGTAATGCCGACAAAAATGATATTCCGGTTTCTCTGGCATTTTCTCTTGCATTTGCCGAAAGCTCATATAATCATAAGGCAGTGAACTATAACTCAAGCTCTATTGACCGTGGACTTTTTCAGCTTAACAGCAAATCCTTTCCGGATCTGACAGAGACTGATTTTTTTGATCCGGAAATTAATGCCCGGTACGGACTATCCTATCTCAGAAAATGTATCGAAAGAGGTGGAAATGAAATTGTAGGCCTAGCCATGTATAATGCCGGCAGCGGAAGGGTCACCGGCAGCGGTACACCCAAGATGACACTGGATTATATAGCGAAAATTATGGATTACAGAGAAGATATTGATGCATTTATTATCGACTCTATGGTTCAGGAACGAAGTACTGTTGAAACCGGACATAATATTAAATCTGTAAGATACGTCCTTAACACTGGAAGTTTGAATACTAATTAGTACCAGCATTTTATTTATAAGGGCCTTTTATTTATCAGCACTTCTTACTTGACACTACTCTGTTAAATAAATAGCTTAACTCTATGATTATTATTTTAAAGCAGAACATAAATTCACGGGACAAAGAATACCTTCGAAATTTTCTTGAGGAAAAAGGGTTCAAGGTCCGTGAAATAATAGGTGATCAGGAAACTATATTCGGAGCTGTTGGTGAAATCAGCATCGATTTCAGAAAGATTGAGATATTACCCGGTGTGAGCAGGGTAATACCGATTTCAAAGCCATATAAACTTGCATCAAGAGAACTAAAAAAAGAAAATACCATCGTCCCTATCGGCAGAGTAAAGATAGGTGGAAACAGAGTAGCTGTTATTGCCGGTCCATGTGCAGTTGAGTCCAAAGAACAGATGTTCAAAGCTGCAAAGGCTGTCCGGGAATCCGGTGCTGTTATGCTTAGGGGAGGTGCTTTCAAGCCAAGAACATCTCCATATTCATTTCAGGGGATGGGTGAAGAAGGACTTAAAATTCTTAAAGAAGCCGGTGAGTCTGTTGGACTTCCTGTTGTTTCAGAAATTGTAGGTACTGAGTATGTCGATATGATGAAAGAATATGTCGATGTGTTCCAGATTGGTGCAAGGAACATGCAGAATTTTGAACTGCTTAAGGCCGTAGGAGCAAAAGGAATGCCTGTTGTTCTTAAGAGAGGTTTATCTGCAACAATCGAAGAGTGGCTGATGGCCGCTGAATATCTAATGGCACACGGGTCAGATAATATAATTCTCTGCGAACGGGGAATAAGAACATTTGAGACCTATACAAGAAATACTCTGGATCTTTCCGCTATCCCTGTTGTTCAGCAACTAAGTCATCTTCCCATTATTGTAGATCCCAGCCATGCTACAGGTTTAAGGGCAAAAGTAGCTCCTATGGCCCTTGCCGCTATAGCTGCAGGTGCTGATGGACTGATCGTGGAAGTGCACCCTGACCCTGACAACGCTTTGTCTGACGGACCACAGTCCCTATACCCGGAAGAGTTTGAAAAACTAATGCGCGACCTGCAGGCTCTTTCACCAGTTATCGGCAAGGAAATAGAGAGAATACCTGAAACCCGACCAATCAATGTAAGGACGACAGATAAAGCAAGTACCAGTATCGATAAAAATATTGCTTTTCAGGGAGTAAGCGGTGCATACAGTGAAAAAGCAATTCACCGCTACTTTGGAGATGATGTTACAGCTGCACCACAGCCTGAGTTCATGGATGTATTTGAATCTGTTCTACAGGGAAAAGCCTCATTTGGTGTAATTCCTATTGAAAACTCACTTGCAGGCACTATAAATGAAAATATAGATTTACTTCTGAGATATCCTGATATTGCGGTAGTTGGGGAATACAAGCTTAGAATAGTTCATAACCTGATAGGGCTTCCAGGATCATCCCTGGAGGAAATCAGAAAGGTTTATTCCCATCCACAGGGACTGGCACAGTGTGCTGACTTCATTGAAAAACATAAAGAGATGGAAGGAATCCCATTCTATGATACAGCCGGAGCTGTTGCCAATCTGGCACAACTTAATGATCCCAGCTGTGCAGCAATTGCCGGAGAAGAAGCAGCAAGAGTCTATGGCATGCATATTATCAAAGAAAGCATAGAGACAAATCCAAGAAATTATACTAAATTTTTTATTATTACCAGAACTGATAAAGCACAATTCGAGAACCCAAACAGAGCAGCTTTTGTTTTTTCAACACCGGATAAACCTGGTGCATTATTCAGCTGCCTCAAAATTCTGGCAGATAGTGGAATTAACATGAATAAACTGGAATCAAGACCAATACCGGGAAAACCATGGCAGTATATGTTTTTTCTATCAGTAGATCTCCCGGAAGACACTGGTTCCTTCGATGCGGCAATGGATCAGATTGCAAATACCTCAGAAGATCTTAGGATATTGGGAAAATACAGGGTAGAACAGTAATTCAGGGTACTATAATACACCCAGCTTTTTCATCTGTTCTATCTCTTCCATTCTGGATATGTACTCATGTCTCTTTTGATTAGTCTTTATGAGGGTATTTTTTATCGTTGTAACCTCAATTTTGACACCTTTAAGGGAGCCTCTCTGATCTCTGCCTAATTCACTTTTAAAATATGTATTTATCGGATCCATCTTATTAATAATTATATATAACTCTTCTATGGATTTACTTATAAAGTTAAGAACAGAATCTTCAGAGGCAGTTTCCAGTTTTCTGGTGGTTGTGCTGACCTTATTACTAAGAGCTGCAATAGTTCTTATCTTTTTCTTTGCCTCTTCCAGATATTCAATCAGGTTAATCCGGACTGTTTTAGTATTTGAAAGTCTATCATCAAAAATATCTATTTCTATAATTTTTTTATCTTTTTCTTTTCCGGACAAATTCATAATCCACATTCGAAATTTATCACTAAAAGTTAATGTCTTTTCCTCAGAGAGAGCGTTATTAAATTCTAATTTTTTTACAGCCTGCTCCAGGGTTATTGCAGCAGTAGATAAAGTTCTTACTGCATCCATTAATAGCTGCCTGTAATTTATATCCTTCTTTTTTTCTTTAGCAGCCTTTCTTATTGTGAGCTTATTTATCACTTCAGATTTAAGAATATCACCAGCGGGAACAGCTTCTTCCGAAAAGATTTCCTTTATCAGTTCGGCATAGAAAGGAATCCCTTTTCCCATAATCTTTACAAAATTACGTTTTATTTTAAGTAGAGTTTCTTCCTCATTGGATTGCATTTCTGCTGGAGTAATTTCAAGTTGTATAATGATAAGACTACGCACATCAAATTTATATTTCTCTCTCTGATACTGGGAGAGAACCCTTGCAATAGTAACAATTTTTTTACTTAATTCCCTCATCCGTTTCAAAGAGTCATTTATCAGACTAATTGACATCTGATCCGTGCCTTGAGTTATTTTTCCAATAACTTCAGCAAGTATTTTAGTATTTACTTCGGTAGAAGCTTCTGTAAGGTGATTCCACTTGATCCAATTGATCAGTAAAATCAGTTTTTTTATTCTGGGCATAGTTATGAAATCAGCACTGAACTCATAAAACGAAGTGAGAAAATCCAGCTGAGAATCGTACATTGATAATCTCTGACTGATCTTATTAATTTTATCTGAATCCAGAACCTGATCTGTTGGTGGAGGTGTAATCTCTGAAATCTTCTGTTCATACTTATAAGGGTCCTCAGAAATAAGCCCCTTTTTAAGCAATAAGTTATATATTCCTTCAAAAGCGCTGGTAAAAAGCCTTATTGTTTCCTTAAGATCAGGTAACTCTTTAGTATCAAGAGAATCACGATGTTGTTCCAGTGCAATTTCAAGTTTACTTAAAAAATCAATTTCCGCTTCCATTATAAGGTCATTATCGTTTAAAATCATGAATCATGCAACCTGCCTGGTCGGAACTTCGTTCCTGCTCGGCTATGCATCCTGCCTGGTCGTGCGCTTCGCTTACCTGGTCATAGACTTCGTCTATTGCTCGGTTATGCGTCCTAACTGCTCGGCAGTGAGTCGTACCGGAAGAGCGAAGCGATGAGGAACGATCTCAGCAAACCTTAATTAGGAGAACTTATGGGAGAAATTACAGACTTCACCCCTGAAAAATTGATAATAGCTGTTCTTATCAGCCAGTCTGATATGTTTGACAGTGTAATAAAAAGACTCACAGATACTTTTGGTAAAATTGATTATAAAAGTGAATTTCTGAATTTCGACTATACCAATTACTACGATTCAGAGATGGGCAGCAGTATAAAAAGGTTTTTCATCTCTTTCAGTACACTTGTGTCCCCGGATAATCTTTCAGATATAAAAATTAAGACAAACAAAATAGAAAACAGTTTCTTAATCGATGGGGAAAGAAAGATAAATCTGGACCCTGGAATGCTCTCTGTAAAACGTTTTATGCTGGCAGCAACTAAAGATAACGGACACAGAATTCCTCTGCAAAATGGTATTTACGGTGAAGTAACTCTTTTATTTGTAAATAAAAATTTCAAACCTCTCCCATGGACCTATATCGATTACCAGTCTGAAGAATATTCAAAAATTCTCAAAAATATAAGAATAATATACAAGGATAATTTGAAGCAGCAGAGCAAATAGCACAGTACTGGAGGGTATGATAAGATATTTATTATTTTTTATATCCCTTCTGGGAAGCTGTGGAATATTTACAGATTCCAGAACAATTACAGTTTATCTTCCTCATGAAGCACCTTCATGGTTTCTAAATGATACTAATCAAACAGGTGTAGTGTTCTATCCTGGAAAATCAGGACACATTGAAAGCAGTATAATTGATTGGAATGAAAGTTTTAACATTTTAGTTGAAAAAGGGAGCTCTGTTCCTGTAGCCTGCTATCCTTCCGGATACCTTAAACCTGCAGGGGCATTTCTTTCAATGGATTCAGAAAATGGAAAAGCTTTACAAATGGAGTGGGAAAAAGGTTTTCTTGTCGATTTACTATTAGAAATGATGAGAAAGGGCGTTCCTGTTGAACATATAAATATTCGCAGGTTATCCGAAGAGATCGAGTCTGAATGCAGAGGAGATCCCTGGTCAATCAATAGGGAATTACTTAAAGAAGCAATAATCTACAATACTCTTTCAGTGTACAAGGTCAGACAGGAAGATCGAAGGGATATTGTTCTTCCTGCAGAGGGTTCATGGATTTCAGACAATCCTTTCTATCCGCCAATTACTTCAGATCCTCAGGGAGATTTGCTTCTGGAAGGAATCTATCCGGGTCTACACAGGTTTCAGAATCCAACTACAAAAGAGCAACTGGATATTCTTGTTGGAGATGATAGATATGAATATCTTATTTATTAAGGCACGTAGAGACGCACGGCCGTGCGTCTTTACGTGGTGGACACAGATCAGTGTCCCCTATGGCCTTACAACAATATTTACAATTTTATCCGGTACAACAATTACCTTCACAATAGTTTTACCTTCTGTGTAGGTCTTTATTCTTTCGTTTTCAAGGGCAAGTTTCTCAGTTTCATCTTTCGATGTTCCTGCAGGCAGCTCCAGCTTTGCCCTTACCTTACCATTTATCTGCATAACAATTTCAACAACAGATTCTTTAACAAGCTCTTCATCCCAGACAGGCCAGGTTGCATAAGCAAGGGACTTTTTGTGGCCCAGTTTTTGCCACATCTCTTCTCCCAGATGGGGTGCATAAGGAGACAATAAAAGAACAAAAGGTTCCCATATTTCTCTGTAAAGTACCGGACTCTTAAATACCTCATTGATAAAGATCATCATCTGTGCAATTGCTGTATTAAACTCCAGATTAGATGTGTCTTGTGAAACCTTTTTAATCGTCTGATGAAGAATTTTTATCAGCTCCGGAGTAGGTTTATCATCAGAAATCTCTCTTTCACTGACTCTCCAGACTCTGTCTAAAAATCTGTAAACACCTGCTGTTCCCTTAGTAGACCAGGGCTTGGAAACCTTTAGCGGCCCCATAAACATCTCGTATAACCGCATGGTATCTGTACCAAAATCAGCTATTATTTCATCAGGGTTTATTACATTTCCCAAAGATTTGGACATTTTAATGCCCCCTTCCCCAAGTATCATCCCCTGATTTATCAATCTCTGAAAGGGTTCATCCCCACCAACTAAACCAATATCAAATAAAACTTTATGCCAGAATCTCGCATAGAGCAGATGTAGAACAGCATGTTCCAACCCGCCTATATATAGATCTACAGGCATCCAGTAATCAATTTTGTCTCTGGAAGCAAGTTCTTCACTATTATGAGGATCAAGATAGCGTAAATAGTACCAGCAGGAACCAGCCCACTGAGGCATGGTATTTGTTTCTCTCTTTGCATCGCCGCCACATTTTGGACACTTAGTATTAACCCATTCATCAATACCAGCCAGAGGAGATTCTCCTGTTCCGGTAGGGGTATAACTATCTATCTCAGGAAGAGTCAGAGGAAGATCCTTCTCATCCAACGGTACTATTCCACATTTGTCACAATGAACCAGAGGTATAGGTTCACCCCAGTATCTTTGTCTGGAAAAAACCCAGTCCCTGAGTTTATAGTTAACTGCACTTTCGCCCAGCCCATGCTCTTTAAGCCAATTAGTAGCTGCTTCTATACCATCCTGCTTACCAAGACCATTCAGAAAACCGGAATTGACATGTTCTCCCTCACCTGTATGGGCTTCATTCTGTACATCTCCACCCTTTAATACTTCGATAATAGGAAGATCAAATTGTTTTGCAAACTCCCAGTCTCTTGTATCGTGAGCCGGTACTGCCATAATAGCACCATGTCCATAGGAAATAAGAACATAATCGGCAATCCAAATTGGAATTTTCTCATTGTTGAGTGGATTTATCGCATAGGCTCCGGTAAAAACACCTGACTTATCCTTTGCAAGGTCTGTTCGTTCAAGATCCGACTTCTTACTTGCCATATCAATATAATTTGCTATGGCCTCTTTCTGTTCAACACTTGTAATCTTATGAACTAAATCATGTTCCGGAGATAAAACCATATATGTAGCACCAAAGAGGGTGTCCGGTCTTGTTGTATATACTTCAATAATATCATCGCTTCCATCTACAGAAAACTTTACATTGGCGCCTTCACTTCGGCCTATCCAGTTTCGCTGCATTGTTTTTATAGCATCTGACCAGTCGAGTTTATCAATATCTTCAAGCAGTCTGTCTCCGTATTCAGTAATTTTTAAAATCCACTGACGAAGGTTTTTCCTGCTTACAACTGTGTGGCATCTTTCACACTTACCATCCTTAACTTCTTCGTTGGCAAGTCCTGTCAGACATGATGGACACCAATTGATGGGTGACTTAGCTTCATAGGCCAGACCTTTTTCATAAAGTTTCAGAAAAATCCACTGGGTCCACCTGTAGTATTCAGAGGTATGGGTTGAAACCTGCCTGTCCCAGTCATAACTGAAACCAAGGGCTTTAATCTGTCTCAAAAAACCTTTTATATTATCTTCAGTTGATAACCTGGGGTGGGTGCCTGTTTTAATTGCATAATTTTCTGCCGGAAGCCCGAAGGAGTCGAAGCCCATAGGGTGCAATACCTGATAACCTTCCATCCGAAGATATCGGCTGTAAATATCTGTTGCAGTATAACCTTCAGGGTGTCCCACATGAAGCCCCTGACTGGAGGGGTAGGGAAACATATCGAGAATATATTTTCTCTTCTCTTTTGGTATGGAGGGATCTTCAGTAACCTTAAAGGTTTTGTTCTCTTCCCAGTAATCCTGCCATTTCTTTTCTATTTCTGTAAACGGGTATTTGCTCATGGAGGGATGATATCGACTGAAACGCCCCTAGTCAACGGTTTAGTGTTTTAGTATCACAGAATTAATCCTGTTTCGTTTTATAGATTCAATTATAAAGACTCCAAAAGGTGTTTCAACAGCCTGGTTTTTTACAGGTATACTTCCCAGATACTCAACAAGATATCCAGCCAGAGTTTGCGCATATTTACCGGAAGGCAGTTTCAGACCCAGGCGGTCTTCTATCTGGTGGATAGTTGTCTCACCCATCAATCTGTAGCTGCCGTCTCTAAGCAATGTTATCCTGTCCCGCCGGTTCTGTTCGTGTTCATCATATAGCTCACCAAAAAGCTCTTCCGTAATATCTTCCATTGTGACAATACCGGCCAGCCCACCATATTCATCCATTATTACTGCTATATTCAATTTCTGATTTTTAAGAGTATAAAACAGTTCGTTAACCTTTCTTGTGCCGCTGATATACAGAGGTTTCAGCATTATATCTTTAAGTTTTAAATTACTCTTACCGGCGTGATAATTTGCCATCAGGTTTTTTACAAGAACTATTCCAATTATCTCTTCCGGATCTTCATTATAAACAGGAACCCTTGAAAATCCTCTTTCCGATATTTCCACAAGGGCATCGCCTATACTGGTATTCCTGTTGAGACTGAATACCTCTGTCCGGTGAGTCATAATTGCCTGCACCTGGGTGTCATTGAAGCGAAAAACGTTTTTTATCATACGGGTTTCGTAAGTTTCAACAACACCCTGACGTTCTGCAATACTTACCATATAGAGTATGCCGTCCAGGGAGAGTTTTTTCTTTTCCCCTCCCACCAGGTGAGTTATCAGACTGCTTATAAATCCAATCAATTTTATAACCGGAAGAAGAATCCATGAAACCCACCTGACAGGCCATGCCATAAATAGAGCAATTTTTTCACTGTGTATAATAGCTATCTGCTTAGGAGTTACTTCTGCAAAAATAAGAATAACAAGGGTTAGCAGCCCTGTTGAAACAGCAAGTGCCTGACTGCCGAAGGTCTTAATTGTTACGTTTGCTACTAAGGCCGATGCTGCAATATTTACTAAATTATTTACAATAAGAATAGTTGTAAGAAGAATATCCGGTCTTTTACTTAAAAATTTAACCATTCTGCCTTTTTTACCGTAATCTGATGCCAATTCCTGAATTTGGACAACAGAAAGTGAAGTAAAGGCTGTTTCTGTAGCGGAAAACACAGCGGACAGGATTAACAGAACAACAAAAAGTATTATTTCAAACAGCATAGTTTCTATCAATTGCTGCAGTTGTACGAAATATCATTGAAGGGGTAGCGGAAAAACCGCCTGAACAGCCAGGTTGCATTGACGAGCAGTTAGGACGCATAACCGAGCAATAGACGAAGTCTATGACCAGGTAAGCGTAGCGCACGACCAGTCGGGACTGAGGGACGAAGACGGAAAAAGCTGTGAAATAATTGCGAGACTCGCAGCAATTGAGCGGGTTTGGAGCGAGGGGGTTGGCCGCAAGACTCGCAGCGGTCATTTCCCCTTCCAGATTAATAATTGCGGGAGTAACTATAGGTAGGGGGTCATCATCATCCATGTTCTAAGTAAGTATAGTAGGAAAACATAAATCTTATCAAGATATTAAAAACGAATTTGCCAAATGACAATTTTTTTTGTATATTTCCTGCGAATAAACATTTACATACATATAATACAGGAGAAATCATGTCCAAAAAGAAATTTAAGACCGAAGTATCCCAGCTGCTTCACCTTATTATCCACTCTCTCTACTCACATAAAGAGATCTTTTTAAGAGAACTTGTATCCAATGCATCAGATGCTCTTGATAAACTCAAATATCTTACACTTACAGATGATGTTTACAAAAAATTGAAATTTGATCCAAGGATAGATATAAAATTCGAAGACGGTGACAAAAAGAGACTTATTATAACAGATACCGGTATTGGTATGAACGAAGAGGATCTTGAAACTCAACTTGGTACTATTGCCAGATCAGGGACAAAAAACTTCCTTAACACTCTATCGGGTGATGAAAAAAGAGATGCTAATCTTATAGGTCAGTTTGGTGTCGGATTCTATTCCTGTTTTATGGTCGCAGATAAGATAGAAGTACTATCCCGGAAGGCATCCGAAGATAAAGCATGGTTGTGGACCAGCGATGGAGAGACTTCCTATTCCATTAAGGAGGCTGAAAAAGAGTCCTATGGAACAACAATTACCCTTTATCTTAATGACGAGGGAAATGAATATGCTTCCAAATGGAGTCTTGAATCTCTGGTTAAGAAGTATTCAGACCATATAGCTTTTCCTATTTTTATTGAGTATGAAGATACAACATGGGAAGGTGAAGGGGATGATCGTAAAGAGAAGAAAGAGATAAAGATAGAGCAGGTCAATGCTGCATCTGCATTGTGGAAAAAGTCTAAATCTGAGCTTAAAGAGGAAGACTATAACGAATTCTACAAGACAATAGGCCACGATAGTGATGATCCCCTGCTTTACCTCCATACCAAGGCCGAAGGTACACTGGAATATACAACTCTTTTTTATATACCAAAGAAAGCGCCATTTGACATGTATCAGGCAGACTATAAAGCCGGTGTTAAGCTGTATGTCAGTCGGGTTTTTATTACAGATGATGAAAAAGAACTGATGCCAACCTACCTGCGATTTCTACGGGGCATTATCGATTCCGAAGATCTTCCTTTGAATGTCAGCAGGGAAATTCTGCAGCAGAATAAGGTATTATCAAACATTAAAAATGCTTCTGTTAAAAAGGTTTTATCTGAACTTCAAAAGCTATCTGAAGGGAATCAGGAAAAGTACGTCGAGTTTATTGAACAGTACAACAGACCTCTTAAAGAGGGGCTCTACTCCGATTTTACCAACAGGGAAGCCCTTCTTGAACTGATCAGATTTAAATCTACAGAAGTTGAGGGCTATACAAGCCTTGCTGCTTACAAAGAGAGAATGAAAGATGATCAGAAGGGGATCTACTACATTACCGGTGAAAACGAAGACACACTGCGGAACTCTCCTCTTATTGAGGGATATGTAAAGAAGGGTATCGAAGTTCTTATTATGAGCGACGAAATCGATGAAATTGTAATTCCCTCTGTAGGTAATTACAAAGACACCCAACTTAAGTCAGTGAACAAGAGTGGTACTGCTGATGATTTTAAAACAGATGATGATGCAGAAAAAGAGAAGAAGGTTGAACCCCTGCTCAAAAAGATCAAGGACGCTCTTGGAGACAGAGTAAAGGATGTTGTAGCATCCAAACGTCTTAGTGATTCTCCCTCATGTATCGTTGCAGATGAGAATGATCCTACAGTTCAGATGCAGCAGATGCTTAAGGCCATGGGACAAACAGATGCCCCGCAGGTTGTTCCAATTCTGGAAGTAAACCCAACCCACGAAATTGTGGAAAAACTGGAAAAGGTAACTGATGAGGATTTTATCAATGATGTCAGCTTCCTCCTTCTGGAGCAGGCTATGCTGATGGAAGGTGCAGAACTTAAAAAGCCTTCTGAGTTTGTAAAAAGACTTAACAGGGTTATGACGAAAGCTTTGTAGAAAAAAAATGATTATATAATTACACGTACGGGCAGTCACAAGGATTTGCTTTGCAAACCCTTGTGGCTGCCCCTGCCATTGACGAAAAACCCCACTTATCCTAAATTCATACTGTGAAATTAAAATTATTCGACTATTTTTTTATTATTCTGACCCTGGCTGTAATAGTGGTTGTTTCTGTATCTGCATACAGCGGGGGAGGGACAGCTGAATCTGTTATTATTGAAGCATCCGGAGAGACATATGTCTATATGCTGGATACAGATCAAACAATTGAAGTCCAGGGACCTCTGGGCAGCACAATAGTCAGGATAGTAGATTCAGAAGTATTTGTAGAAGATTCACCATGCAGGGATAAACTTTGTATACTGGCTGCCCCTCTTTACAAAGCAGGAGAATGGAATGCATGTATGCCCAACAAGGTTTTTATTAGAATCCCTGATAGTAAAGAACAGGAATTGGATAGTCTAAGTTTCTGATTGTATAAAAATAACAGTTACCGGGTAGAGGCGCGATTTATCGCGTCTTATAAACCATCAAATCACAATTAATTTTGTAAGGACAGAATTCAAACCCGTCTCTACAAAATTATAAACGTATATCTATTCCAGCAGATACGCCATAGCAAACTGCCTGTACAACTGACTGGAAAGCCATTTATCAAAGCCAGGGGAACCTTTCATTCTCATTGCAGAATTAACAATTATCTGCTCTCCATTCACTGTCTCTGCATAAGTATCAGGGTTATTCAAATTCATTCTTGCAAGAACAATCCCCTTTCTATAATTGTGGTGGATATAATCAATATTTCCATTATGATCTATATCAACGACCATTCCCACATGAGTCAGAAGGTCATTGGGTTGTCCATCTTCATTTTTGTCATAAGTGTTGTCCCAGAAAATTATATCTCCAGGTGCAGGTCCAAGAGTTCTGTACAGCAGGTCTTTATCTTCCAGATAACGGTATATTCTTGTAACACCATTTCCGGAATAATCATTGTACGCTTTAGTCAAATCGATACCCGCATACCAGTAGAGAGAAAGAACTATACCAGAGCAGTCCATACCAAAGCTTTTCCCCCGGATAAAAAGCTTCTCTCTTCCAATAATCTCATAAGCCCCTTCTACCAGCTTTTTCTGGGTATCTGAAAGATCCATGGGTGTTTGAATGCCATCTGGTTCCGTTATATCTGTTTCTATAATATCCGAAGATGTTCTGCAGGAAGAGAGTATCAGTAGTATGATCAGTGCCAGTAGGGGCGAATAATTATTCGCCCATACTGGCGTCTCTACCCTCTTTTTCACATGATGTCTCATATGTCCCCTTTCGGCATAAAGATGCGATTTCCAGAATAGAAACGCGATAAATTGCACCCTATATATTATCCAATATTCCTGATAAACCGATAATGGGGTTCAATAAATTGAACCACTACATATCCAATCGGCCTGTACCCACAAGGAATACTTCAAAGGATTCCTTCCTGCTTGCCTTCGGTTTAAAGATTTTTGCAACTTTAAATTCAGTTCTCATAACATCAATCAGCTGATGTTCATCCCCGCCCTGGAATATTTTTATTACCAGATTTCCCCCGGATTTCAGATTCTTAAGTGCAAAGTTTAAAACATCCTCTGCAAGGTTATACGACCGACCGGTGTCTACTGTTCTGTTCCCTGTTGTAGAAGGGGCTGCATCACTGATAACAGCATCATAGGGACCTGTTTTTACAGCAGTCTCCTGAAAGTTTTTAGAAAAAGCATCATCTTTAAAAAATTTTAAATTGCTGCATTTAATACCGGATGAAAGCTCCTTAAGATCAACAGCAGTTATACTGCCGGTCTCTTTTAATTTCCTGCAGACATAGATTGTCCAGCTTCCCGGAGAAGCGCCTATATCAAGTATATTACTTCCCTTTTTAATTATCCTGAACTTTTCATCTATTTCTTTTAATTTGTATACCGATCTGGCAGGGTAGCCTTCCCGCTGTGCCTGAAGAGAATAATGATCCGGTTTATCACGCATATTGACTTTTCCTTGTACTTATGGATATCTCTGGATGAGGCTGTCCGGTAACCCTTATTTTCACTATTTTAGTTACTGGTACACTGAGTACTTATATATATCAGTACTTGAGACCAAAAATTAAGCCTCGATTCAGTGAGATTAAGTTAAGGGACAGCCTGAATTATGAAAGAGTTATACAATAATAGACTTCTGAAGATCGAAAATCAACTCAAACAAGCCTTTCCTTCAGAAATAAATAAAGAGTGGGTACAGACTGTTTCAGGAGAAAAGGAACCCCTAGGGAAAATGTCAGAGTATAACGCATTCTGTGAGCCCGCCCGTGAACTGTTAAACAGAGGTGGCAAAAGATGGCGCCCTGTACTAATGCTCCTCTCCTGTGAACTTGCAGGGGGTGGAGATTCTGCATTGCCCCTTACGCCACTGGTTGAATTTCCTCACAACGGAAGTCTGGTGATTGATGACATTGAAGACAAGGCTGAATGGAGGAGAGGCGGTAAGGCGGTACATCTCATATATGGCGATGACTTTGCCATTAATGCAGGAAACCTGCTGTACTACCTGCCCACAGCTTTGATTGACAGTTCTGATCTGTCCGAAACAAAAAAACTTCTACTGTACAAGTACTATTCTGAAAATATGCGGCGTCTCCATTTTGGGCAGGGATTTGATATTCTCTGGCATAACAGGCCAATTGTTCCCGATCCGGCTGAATACGAGCAGATGTGCCGATACAAAACAGGAGCTCTGGCAAGACTTGCAGCCCAGGCAGGAGTTGCGATTGGCGGAGGAACCAGTGAAGAAGCAGATCTCCTTGGATCTGCTTGTGAAAGAATGGGAGTAGGCTTTCAGATTATGGATGATGTTGTAAATCTTACCACCGGCAATCCAGGTAAAGGAAGAGGAGATGATATTGTTGAGGGGAAAAAAAGTCTTCCTGTAATCTATCATCTTGAAAATAATCCTGACGATCTCCATAAAATGAATGCTCTTTTTAAATCAGCACGGGAAAAGGGATTTGAGAATGCAGGCAGTGAAATTGAAGAAACAATAGAACTCGTAAAATCATCCGGGGCCCTTGAGGCAGCCGGAAACAGAGCCCGGACACTACTGGATCAATCTGCAAATACTATTTTAGATCATTTTGAAAAATCGGAGGCAGCAGATCTAATTGTATATATGATTAAGAATTTTGCCTAATGTCATTGACCGATGGACAAAAAAAAACTATTTTCTAGGGATGAAGAATTCAATTATTAACCGACCGTTCCCATATACCTTCTCATCTGTAACTTTCTATCTGATTGGAATAAATATCATTTTTTACATGATAGGCTATATATATCCCAGATCTGTACTCTATACAGCCATGATTCCCGGACTTGTACTGGAAAGATTCTATATCTGGCAGTTTATTACCTATATGTTCACTCATGGTGGATTTTCTCACATATTATTTAACATGCTTGGACTCTTTTTCTTTGGAATGCAGGTTGAAAGAAGAGTAGGCAGCTACGAATTTCTCCTTTTTTATCTTCTTACCGGGACTCTGGCTGGAATCCTTTCATTCATTATTTATTATTTTACAGGTTCTTATAATGTAATTCTTCTTGGAGCATCAGGAGCAGTTTTTGCAGTACTCTTTGCATTTGCAGTCTATTTTCCAAATGCACAAATCTACATAATGGGTATTATCCCTGTTAAAGCTCCCGTGCTTGTTATCGGATATACAGTTATTGAGATCTTCAGCCAGGTAACAAGTGCAAGAACAGGGGTTGCCCACCTTACCCATCTTGCAGGTTTTGGAATTGCATATCTTTATTTTATTATCCGGCTTGGAATCAATCCAATTGAGTCATTTAAACGACGTGGTCCCGGAGGAGTGTGGCGGAACTGATCTGCCCGGTATGATTATCAACAATTCTAATTTTACGGAATATCAAAATAAGAATTGCTCTTCATCCAAATTACGGATCGCTTTTTCCGGTATGGCACTGCTTTTATTTTTTCTCAGCCATGTCATCTACGGGTTAAACGGAACAGACAGCTTCATAGATCTGGATCTTTGGACAGAAATTACAGAAACGATTACTGCCATAGATGAGGATAACAAATCATACCTGACTGATGATGAAATTTCAAATCGTGTTCTAAAAGATGCTGCATGGATCATTTCAGGCATGATATATGGATTTGATGTCACATATACACCTCTGGACCTATCAAGAAATGTAGATGAATATATGGAAGTCACCCCTGTTGCATCCATCCCATGGGGAGACAAAAAACTCGAAATAATTGAGACATGGGTCAGTAGTGGAAAATTTCTATTGCACGTTCGTTATTTCCTGGACAATGCTCAGATGACAAGATTACACTTGTGGGACAGTAATCTTTTTCCTGACGCTGAAGGAATTGGTATAGTATCAATATTTTCAGGACATCAAGGCAGAATAGAGTCCATTAAAACAGGAATAAAAGAGGCACTAAGAAATTATCTCCGAAGCAGAACTACGAATAAACCAAGAGAAATTACTTGCAGAGTACTACTGGCAGAACCACCCTACACCATACTGGATGCAGGTGGGTACAAATCAAGAACCAATATTACAATCAAAATTATCGAAGTAACACCTTATGCATATTACTAAATAATATGCATAATAAATCATGGGATTACCCATTAGGATTAGTTTCATTTCTTAATCTTGCAAATTCAGGTTTAATAATATCATAAATAATCCGTATACGCGCATCATGATGAATAAAAGCTGATTTCATTGCATTTAGAGTAAGTTTTTCCAAATCCCGGAGAGTAAGATTAAAATGCTTTACTGCCAATGACATCTCTTTTGTTAAACTGGTATTGCTCATAAGTCTATTGTCCGTGCATAGAAAGACTCTGAAACCGTTCCGATAGAAAAGTTGAAATGGATGCTCATCAAAATTCTTTGTAGCACCTGTCTGTACGTTTGAGGACAAACAAATTTCCATTGGAATTCTTTTATCTCTGATAAAATTAGCAAGAGAACCCATCTTCTCTATTCTGTTCCCCTGAACTGTAATATCCTCGATAAGTCTTGTCGCATGTCCTATTCTATGGGCTCCGCATATCTGTACTGCCTGCCATATCGATTCAATTCCAAATGCTTCCCCGGCATGAATAGTAATATTAAAATTTCTATTCCTTATATATTGAAAGGCATCAATATGTTTTTTAGGAGGATGGCCATTTTCATCACCAGCTATATCAAAACCAACAACGCCTCTATCTCTAAACGCAACTGCAAGTTCAGCTATTTCCAGAGATATTTTTATATCCTGGTCTCTCATTGCACAAAGTATTAAACCGTACTCAACACCTGTATCCTTTTTCCCTCTTTCCAGGCCCTTAAGAACAGCCTCTACAACTGCTTCAAGATTAAGTCCGCATCGCTGATTCAGAATAGGTGCAAAGCGGATCTCAGAATAAACAACATGTTCTTTACTGTGCGTTACAAGATGTTCATATGCTATTCTCTCCAGAGCCTCTGCTGTCTGCATAACTGAAAGAGTTACTCCAAAGCCTTCCAGATACAAAGCAAGACTCTTACGATCAGAACCTCTCTGGAACCATCCTGCAAGTGCATCTGCATTGTTTTCGGGTAATTCTACCTTGTATTCCTTCGCCAGATCTATAATAGTCTGGGGCAATAAACTTCCATCAAGGTGATCATGCAACTCTACCTTGGGAATTTTTTTAATCATTTCTT
>CBDVAD010000017.1:0-19071 GCA_965371875.1 uncultured bacterium | reverse complement strand
CCCCCACATTTACATATCGGCCATTCAGGAGGACAGGTACATGACTTATTTTTCTCCCGAAAATAGTGTTTTACAATCCTGTCTTCCAGGGAATGGAAAGAAATCACCCCCATTCTTCCCCCTGGCTTCAAAATAGTTAATGCACTCACAAGAGAAGATTTAAGTCTGGCTAATTCACCATTTACTGCAATCCTAAGAGCCTGAAAGGTTCTTGTTCCAGGATGAATTCTTCCATATCTGTAATCTTTTGGCACAGAATTCCAGATAATATCTGAAAACTGTTTGGTAGTGGTAATCCGTTCCAAAGATCTGGCTTTTAAAACCGCTCTGGCAATTCTCCTTGAATAACGTTCTTCACCAAATTCATATATTAGATCCGCCAGTTCTTCTTCAGGATAGTTATTCACAATATCTGCGGCTGATATCTCAAGATCAGGCTCCAGTCGCATATCAAGAGGCTCATCTTTACTAAAAGAAAACCCTCTTCCTGATTTTTCATAATGATAAACTGATATTCCAAGATCGAATAAGATAGAATCGGGTCGCTCATCTCCCAGTGGATATTCCCTGAAAAACGTATTAAACCAGACGTTAAAAAACCTAATACGCTCTCCATAGCCTTCAAGACGCTTTCTGGCAATAGTCTGAATATTTTCATCTGCATCCAGCCCTACAACCTTGAGATCAGGAAAAGAAGAAAGAAAAGACTCACTATGACCACCCTCACCAAGAGTGCAGTCTATCAACAGCTCACCCGCTTCCCGGGGAGCAAGCAAATCCAGTACTTCCTTACTTAAAACTGACTTATGCGATATATCCATGAACGACCCTTTCCCATCCTTAATACTGTTTATCTACTACTCACTTTCTGCTATATACCTGATCTTAGAAGCTTATCCATATCCTCAGCTGCTTCAAGAAAATCATCCTCACTGTCAAGAAGGTAACTGTCATAGGATCCAACATCCCAAAGCTCCATATAATTGTGAACTCCAAGAATAATAGCTTCCTTCTTTGATTCAAGACCCGCAGACTGCCTCAAACTTGGAGGAATTGTAATTCGTCCCGATTTATCAATCTCGCATTCCTGTGCAGGAGCTATTATCCTTCGCTGCAGCAGCCTTGTTTTTTTATTGAACATGGAAGAAGACCCCATAATCAATTGTGAAATCTTTTCCCACTCTTCCGGGGTAAAAATCCAGAGGCATTTTTCAACAGCTCTGGTAAGTATAAGAACGTTTCCAGTAATTTCGCTGCGAATCCTGGACGGAATTAAAAACCGCCCCTTGTCATCCAGAGAATTTTTATACTCACCATTTATCACTTAAACACCACTTTCTGATAAATTTACCCACTTTTACCCACTCCTCTGTCTATATTACCCCATAAAATTCAATTGTCAACATGAGAGAAATTTTATTAAAGGGAAAACACCTGGATGCCGATAATATGCACCTAACAGATGTATAGTAGTAGTGCTTTAGATTAGACAAAATTGAGATAAAAGATGGAATTGGAATAATAAATGACAATTTTTACCTATAAACTAAAATATCCTGAAGGCGACGAAAAAGAAATTGAACACAACCTCAATTTTAATCAAATAGTAGATTTAAACGGCAACCCCTTAAGGCTGCCGATTCCTTCTTCAAAGATGATAATCTACAGGGTATTCAGGATTTCGACATCCGAAAAGCGTGGAGAGGTAATTAAATATTATTATTTGGAACTTGTGGTTGGAGAGGAATTGGTTGGTTTGGCCCGGTAGGGGCGACCGGCCGGTCGCCCCTACTCCGTCAAACCAAAGATCGTATAATCCAGATCCGGAAAAACATTATTTTTACGTTCAACCTTTGTCAGCCAGCCGGTATCAACAGTATTTCTTCTTAGATTATCATAGATATAATTGAAATTGTGAATATGCTCCCTTATTCGCTTTACGGCATAAGGAACTGTTGTTCCGGTCTTCATAATAAAGGGCCAATCAGACGCCATACATAAAAGAACTTCTCTTGCGGCCTGATTTAAAACTCTGAGTTTTAACCCGGTCTCATCGGGATAGCGATAAACCAGTTCAGTCATCCTGTCAATTGCTTTATGAAGATGTCGATAGATCCAGTCATTCTTGCCGTCAATCCATACCTCGGAATAGCCTTTATTCCCCCAACTTGAAAACGAGGGAGTTCCAACCTGACTTTGGGGAAACATCTCCAAATATTCTACTGGTGTAATCATCTCAAGCTCATCACGTCTCTGGGAGCTCTTTCTAATTACAGCTTCCATCCATGAAACACCTTCAAACCACCAGTGACCAAAAAGCTCAGCATCATATGGAGTAACGATAAACGGCGCCCTGTCCATAAGTCCTTCAAGTTTTTCAATCTGCTTAAGATGCTTCTGAATAAAATCCTCAGCATGCTCTTCAATCTTTACCCTGGCGGCTTCAGCATTGTAGAGTTTTTTATCATCCGTATCCCCTGTTACTGCATAGTACTTATAGCCTGTATTCACTCTTACGTCCGGCTCATGAATATGAGGACGGATATAATCCATAGGAAGATCATATCCAATATCTCTGTAAAATTCCCGATAGACAGGATCACCGGGATAACCGGAGTCTGCAGACCATACAGCCTCAGTCAAAGAATAATCACGCCCAAATGAAAAGGTGCCATTGGGCAGCTGCAGAGGAGAGTGAACACCATTCTGAGGTTTGCCGTCACTAAGAAGAATACCATGCTCTGCAACAAAGAAATATTCTATATTATTTGCCTTGAGATATTGCTCAAGACCGGGAAAATAACCACATTCAGGGAGCCAGAATCCTCTTGGTTTTGTACCGAAATTCCGACCATGTGAAATAACAGCATTTTGTATCTGAGCTTCAATCGCCTGGGGGTATTCTTCAAATAAGGGAAGAAAGGCATGAGTAGATGCAGTAGTAATTATCTCGAGAACGCCCACTTTTTCAAGATTTCTGAATCCCCATAGAATATTATTGCGATAAATCTGCGTAAAATCCTTCAGATTTTCCTGAAAAAGATCCAGATACATTTTTGCAGTTTTATAAAGCTCAGGATTGTCCCTGTTTCTGTTAAGTTCTTTTTCTCCCAGCTCTATCCTGTTTTCGACATACTTCACATAGCGTTTCATCAACAGCTCATCTGTCAACATGGCGGAAAGAGTTGGTGATATCGAAAATGTAAGTCTAAATTTTATTCCATCTGAAAGAAGTCGATTAAACATTCTAAGAAGCGGAAGGTATGTCTCGGAGATAGCTTCAAAAAGCCAATCTTCTTCTAAAAACCGCTCATATTCCGGATGTCTCACAAAAGGGAGATGCGCATGAAGTACAAATCCCAAATAACCCTTTGACATAATAATTCCTTAAATTAAACCTTACAAGCTAGAATGACAGGTCCTGGTTTTCCATTATAGAAATAATCCTTTTGGGAAGGACATTTTCACCATTATCATTATAATCCCACAAACCGGACAGTAACATCGTCATCGTTCCCGAATCATTTGTGAGATCATTAATATTTTCAGCAACGAATCCTCTGGGGCTTTTAATAACATTGGAACTGCTCAATACAATATTCTTTCCATGAACAAGAGCGCACAACTGAATTCCAAAATGCCTTCCTGTTTTTCCAAGGTTTATGTACCAGCTATCATCATCCTCGTCTATCGGTATGTCGTAATAGTCTAATATATTCTCTTTGCAGTATGACTCTTCATTAGAACCTTTCTTTATACCAAGTTCAAGTACACGAAGAAAAAATCCTTCAAAAAAGATTTCACTTCTCAATTCCGAAACCTTATTTTCATTTATATCCCAATAAGTATAAGCCCAGAGTGGATCCCTGAGCAGCAGAACAATCCTGGTTTCATTATATCTTGACGGTATTGTGTAGACCTGTTTTTCCTGAGCTTCAAGTTCATCGTCCTGAAGTATATCGTACTTTTTACCTTTAAGACGCATTGCATCATTATTTGCGATAGCCTGCTCTCTTTCACTTTCTTCAAGGGCATCCAGTATCTTTTCGATAAGCTCTTCACGGTTTCCATCAGAATAATCATATTTTATACCTTCATTATCTGCAATTTTATAAAGGTCAAATATAGTATAGGTAGAAAGACGATCTCTAGTCATTACATCCTCGCTGCATCATATAATCATTCTTCTTAAATCCCCGAACTGTGTCAACCCTTCATGTTGAATTGAATGAATTGTATTGCTTCCCTTACTCCAAAATAATCTATTATCCAGTATGCAATCTCTATTCTGACTATTTCAGTATGATATATTTACAACCCTTGCAGTACAAACCTTATTCTGTTAACCTGAATCTACCCAAACCGGTTGAAGAAAAGGGGTGACCCTTAAAAAGCCAGGGAAAAGACAACAGTTTCTGCACAACTGTATCTCTGCAGTCACTAATAAATATTTCTTTCTCTGGAGTACTTTATGAAGCCGGAAATTCACACTCAAAAGCTGACCTCTAATATAAAAAAGAACTACTTGTTTTTAGGACTAACGACCCTGGACCTTACACGGGGTCTATGGATGATATATCTGTTCACCAGGGGTTTCTCTCTAATTGAGCTGGGGATACTGGAAGGTGTTTTTCACCTGACAACCTTTATTATGGAAATTCCAACAGGTATAGTTGCTGACCTTTGGGGACGGAAGTTAAGCCGTCTTTTAGGCAGAATAATCTTTCTTATAAGCCTGGGTATAATGTTCTGGAGCCACAGTTTTACCCTGCAGCTGATAGGTTTTATCATCACAGCAATTGGATACAACCTGGAAAGCGGAGCAGGAGAAGCACTCCTGTATGACTCCATGAAAGAGCTTGGTATAGAAAAACAATATAAAAAAACTGCAGGATACAACAATCTGATTTTTGAAATTGGCGGCATCTTAAGCTTTCTCACAGGAGGCTATTTTGCCGTCCACCTCGGATATACATGGGTCTTTATACCCTCTATGTTTATTTGTCTTATCTCAATTCTACTTGTATTCAGTATGCATGAGCCCACATTAACTATGCATGAACAAAAACGGCTGAAAAAAATGGGATGGATACGGGCAATGGGTATTCAGACAAAAGAAAGCCTGAAGGTCGTAAAAGAAAGACCAAAAGTTGCTTTCCTCATTGCTTTCAGTGAACTCATTTTTATGTTTCTTACCAGCTTATTCTTCTATCTCCAGACATACTGGAAGGGGAATGGATGGAATGAATTTCAAATTGGCATTGTCCTTGCTGCCACTGCTGTTCTAAGCGCTTTTTCCGGATTAAAGGGGAGCAGTATCGAAAAGAAGATTGGAGAAAGAGGAATTCTTCTGTTCGCACCCCTGCTTCTAATAGTATCTTTATGGGGTATAGCCTTAACTACATTAGCTCCATATTTCTTTATTATTACAGGATTAATTGATGGACTGCTCTATGTTGCTGTCCAGGATTATATTAATAAAATGATTCCTTCTGAAAGAAGAGCAACTGTTCTTTCTTTTCAGAGTATGACATTCAGTCTTTATATGATCATATTCTTTCCTGCCATTGGCTTCTTTGGTGACAGGTTTGGTCTGGAGTATTCTTTTGTGGGTCTGGCTATTACAGGAACAGTGATGTATGGGTTTTATCTGTTGCTTACAAGGAAAATTTTTAAAACGTAGGGGCGAACGGCCGTTCGCCCTTACGTTTCCCGGTTATACAATTCATCATAGCTCAGATCAGGATGTATCCCAAGACGGGTCAGACTAAAATCAAAACGAACAGGATCAATTGGATCATAAGCTTTTAGAGCATCAGTTATTTCTATGGCAGTCTTCATATCTGCAGATTTCCTACTCGTAAAGCCTAAAATATGACTTATCTGCATCATATGAGTATCCAGAGGAATAATCAGAATATCCTTTGGAATATCTTCCCATATCCCCGGATCAATATCATCCTTTCTGATCATCCAGCGTAAAAACAGATTCAGGCGTTTACAGGCACTACCCTTGTCAGGATCAGGCAGTACACGTCGTCCATGTGAAGTATCAGCCGCCAGGTGGTTAACAAAAAAAGAAAGGCTTCCCACAGGATCTCCCGCTGTTTTATCTACCCCTGCCAGAAAACAATCATGGAGAGATCCAAATTTAAGAATTACAGTTTTTATACCTGTAAGAAAATCTACAAGACTGCCGTCAGTGTAAAACCTGTATTTGAAATCATGAAAAACAGACTCAAGATCTCTACGGTTCATAGAGAGAAGATCATCTTTGGGTGATTTTATTACATTAAGAATAGATTCAACTGTCTGAAGTATGCTCTGAACCCTGCCGATTGCAAAGGATGAGGCTATAAGCGCTGCTATTTCCATATCCTCATGTCTGTTGTATCGTCCAACAAATTCCAGAGGATCAGGGTGTATAAATTCCTGTTTATGATAGCTGGAATAAACCGATTCCAGCAGTCTACGGGTTTCTTCTAAAAAATTAGACATAAAACCCTGGGTTAAGTTGCAGAGTTTCCGTTACATGTAATGCAAAGACCAGTATATTCAACATTTAGATTCTGAATTTTCCTTCCATGAGCCCAGTCATCCATTTTACCTGTAAAAAGAGAGTCATCTACCCCAAAAGGAAGATCTTCTATTGCCCCGCATTTAACACATCTAAAGTGCGGATGAGGACCGGTAACGGGATCAAACCTCTTTATGCTGCCGCCAGTCTCCAATTTCATAATTGTTCCTGATTCCGACATTATCTCCAGGTTTCTATAAACTGTACCAAGACTTATTCTCGGAAGAAATTTCCTGACCTCTTCGTAGATGGTATCAGCACTTGGATGATCCATATGTTCACCAAGAACCCTAAGAATTACTTCCCTTTGTTTAGTTTTTCTCATCTTAACCCTTCTATTTAATAATAGTTATTATTAAATATAATGATTTTAAAAACATGAGTCAATCTGCTGAAGTCTCAACCAGTACACAAATGTGCAGAATTAATATAGAATATAAAAAAGAGGTTAATATGATACATATATTTAAAGGAACTGCACCAGACATTGAAAAAGCAAATTTTGTTGCTGACAGTGCTGATATAATCGGTGATGTAACTCTCGATGCAAATAGTTCAATCTGGTACAATTGTACACTACGGGGAGACATTGCTCCTATTAAGATTGGGAAAAACAGCAACATACAGGACAATTCAGTCCTTCATGTTAATCATGAAACCCCAACAATCGTTGGTAATAATGTCACTATTGGTCACAGAGTACTACTTCATTCATGCACTATTGAAGATGGCTGCCTGATAGGCATGGGAGCAATAATCCTTGACAATTCAGTTATTGGAAGTGAAAGCATTGTCGGAGCCGGGGCTCTTGTTACCATGGGGAAAAAATTCCCCCCAAGATCTCTTATTCTGGGCAGTCCGGCAAAAGCAATCAGATCACTTACAGAAGAGGAAGTGGAATCAATCAGAAAGAATGTAGCCTCCTATGTAGCAATATCGAAGGAATATTGACCGTAGGGGCAGGTCGCGACCTGCCCGTACGGTTACAATCGTGCTGATACATATATGTCCCGGAATGTTTTATCGTCTATAAGCACCTGGTAATCCGGCAGACAAAAATTTCCCTGCACCCTTTTGTCCGGTAAATTCTCCATCCTTAAGAATAATCTCACCCCTGAGAATTACTGTCTCTGCCCTGCCTTTCACCTTCATTCCATCATAGGGTGTATAACCTGCTGCTGTATGCCTGTTATCATTTCTTATTACAGAATCTGTATCGGGATCAAATATAACAATATCTGCATCAGTACCTGGTTCAAAACTTCCCTTCTCAGGATAGAGACCGAATGCTTTTGCAGGAGCTGTGGAAAGAAGTGATACAAGCCGACGAATATCAAACAGACCCTTTTCCACACCACTGGTATTGATAACCTGAAGCATCTCTTCTGTGCCGGGGATTCCCGGAAAAATGGTTCTGCAATCGTCAGACAAAAGTTTCTGTTCCTCAGTAAAGGTACAGTGATCAGTAGCAATTATGGAAATATCCCCGGATACTACACCACCCCACAGAGCATCATTATCCGCAGATTCCCTTAAGGGTGGAGTCATAAGGAATTTCTGGGCACCCTCTTTCTTAAGCAGATCATTTGTAATTGTCAGATAATGTGGTGTTGTTTCAACAACTACATTAACTCCAGCTGCCTTCAGCTCCCGGACAGCATCAAGACCTCTGGAAGATGAAAGATGAACAATGTATATCGGCATATCCAGACTGCCTGCTAACTCTCCATACTCCATAATTGCCTTATACTCAGCCTCAGAGGATCTTATAACTGGAAGAAGTTCCGGTGGATAAGGTTTATTTTCTACCTGTTTTGAGTTTTCCTCAATAATACCATCATCTTCTGCATGAATTGTAACCATGAGTCCAAGATCTTTACAGGCCTTAAATATCTTTTTAACAGGCTCTTTTTCTATGTAATAACCAGCACTTTTATAGGTCGTAAATATTTTTACAGCTGTTACACCAAGATCCTTTAATTCTTCAAGTTCTTTATGAACATCACCATCTACTCTGGTAATTACCTGATGCTGAGCCCAGTCAATGGCCATTTCCCCGGATGCTTCAGAATTCCTGTAGATTGCTCCTTCTGCAATTTTCTTACCAGGAAGATGATCAGAAAAATCAATAACTGTTGTAACTCCTCCAAAAGCTGCGAGAACACTTCCCTCATAAAATTTATCTGCTGTAACAGTCCCCCTGGAAACCAGGTTATAATGTGTGTGAGCATCTATTATTCCAGGCATTACATATTTGCCCCTGGCATCAATAATCTCCAGGTTAGATGGCAGCTCTGTTTCAGAGAAAGAATCCTTAACAGATTTAATTTTATCGCCTGTTATCAGTATCTCTTTATTGTCCATTTTTTCGGCAGAAACCAGTCTGCCGTTTTTTATCAGTATATTCATACAATAATATTACTCAAAAAAAGTTTTAAAGTATATACTGTAAAAATCAGGGGGAGTTATGAAACGTGTATTGTTAACAGGTGGAAATGGTTTTATAGGAACAAGATTCAGAGAAGCCCATCACCACAAGTTTGAGATCCTCTCAACTGATGTTAATGAACTTAATATCCTGAATAAGGAAAAAGTTGAAGATGCTCTCAATCTGTTTAAACCGGATTATGTAATTCATGCCGCTGCAATAGCACTTACTGACTTCTGTAATGACAATCCGGATAAATGTCATGAAATTAACGTCACCGGTGCGGCAAACATTGCGGAAGCCTGCAGAAAAACAGGGTCAAAAATGATATTCCTAAGCACTGAGCAGGTTTTTAATGGAAACCCGGAACCCGGACCATATTCAGAAAATAATACACCTGTACCTGATACAATGTACGGTAAAAACAAACTCGAAGCTGAAGGCCTTATAAAAAATATTCTTGATGATTATCTTATTCTCAGGTTTACATGGATGTTCGGCATACCTGAAAGGTTCAGACCTGTGGTTGCAAATATTTTATGGAGCACCGTTGAAACTGCACTTAAGGGGGAGAAGACAGAGGTCCCTACCAACGAATTCAGAGGATTAACTTATGTTAATGAACTTATGGATCAATTTGATAAAATTATGGACCTGCCGTCAGGAACCTATCATACAGGCTCAGAAAACAGTAAAAGCAGATACGATATTGTATGTCTTATACTAAAAGAGATGGGTCTGGGTCACAGAATCAGTGAACTTGTTATTAAAGACACAAAAAAATATGCAAACCACCCCAGAGATGCAAGGCTCGATACTTCTTTGATTAAATCTCATGGAATTACATTTTCCAAAACTGAAGATGCAATAATCCGTTGTATTGATGAGTATAATCTAAAGGTTAAATGATAAGAGAGTTAAAAACATTCATCTCTTCTTCAGAATAAGACCTGTGTTCCTGGAAATCAGGATACTGCTTATCGAGAATTGAGTATTTATCTCTTGCAAGGGGATTAAAATTTAGAAGTTCTACCTGAATATCCTCTCTTACACTTCGAACATAATCTCTTATAGCGATTATATTTTCTTCTGTTGCAGTATAACCTGGTATGAGAGGGACCCTTACTATAATATTCTCTGCCCTGTCAGCGAGACTCTCAAAATTTCTTTTTATAACCTTGTTTTCCACACCTGTGTATTTCATATGAAGATCATTATCCAGAATTTTGATATCTACAAGAAACAGATCAGTATAGGGAATCAAACTCATAAGAATCTCTTCTGATGAGAACATTGCTGTTTCAACTGCCGTATGTATCCCATATTCTTTTATTGCCTTCAGAATGGACAGGCTGAATTCATACTGATAGAGAGGATCTCCCCCAGTCAGGGTTATACCACCCTGGGATTTATCATAAAACACCCGGTCTTTTAGAAGCTCTTCCACTACCCATTCAGTATCTCTTTCCTCTCCGGTTATAGAGAGTGCCGATGTTGGACAAACATCTGTACATTTACCGTTGAGAGTACATTTATCATGATCTATCGTGATAAAATGAGAGTCAGGTCCACCGTCAGTCAGAGCGCTCTCAGGACAGGATTTCACACACTCACTGCACTTAATACATTTACTGGGGAAATACCATAAAACAGGCTTCACCGAAATTCCCTCAGGATTCTGACACCACACACAGTTAAGGGGACATCCCTTTAAAAAAACAGAGGTTCTTATTCCGGGCCCATCATGAATAGCAAAACGCTTTATATCAAATACTGTACCTGTCATTGATTAAATCTCATGAGCAGTTCTTTGAATAATCTCATTTTGAAGATCTTTAGCCAGTTCTGTAAAATAAGCAGTATAACCTGCCACACGGATGGTAAGATTTCGATACTTTTCAGGGTCTTTCTGAGCTTCTACCAAATCCTGTTTGTTTACTACATTGAACTGTACATGATGTATCTTTAATTCAATAAACGTACGGAGAAACTGATTGAATTTTTTTCTGTCCGCCGGATTTGTAAAAAAAGAGGGCAGAAATTTGAGATTAAGAAGCGTACCATTACTGGCAAAAGAGGAACTCAGTTTACTGACTGATTTAAGAACTGCTGTTGGACCATTGATATCCTGGCCATACATAGGGGACACCCCCCCATCTGCCAAAGGTGATTCTGAAAACCTTCCATCGGGACTTGCGCCAACATTTTTCCCCATAGGAACATGTGCAGATACCGTATACAGTCCCATATGGTATCGTCCTCCCCGGATATTTTGGAAATCTACAAGACGACCGGCAAAATAATCTGCCCATTTTGCACCTAATTCATCAACCCAGCTTATATCATTACCATATTTAGGTACCTTATGAATTACTGTCTGCCTTAAACTTTCATATCCTTCCCAGTTCTTCCGAAGAGCTGTAATAAGCTCATCTTTTGTTATCCGGGCATCAGCAAAAACCATTTTTTTAAGCACTGCAAGGCTGTCTGCTACATTGGCCACCTGTATGGCCTGAATACCGGACAGGTTATATTTCGCACCACCAGCTGTAACATCCTTTCCGGATTCCATACAATTATTAATTACCGATGATAGAAAAGGAGACGGCATCATGACAGCATGGGCTCTATCTACAAATTCAACAGCTTTAATCATCTTATGAATAAAAAAATCTATAGTCTTGCCATAAGCATTAAGAAGATCATCGAAAGTTGAATATGAAGCAAGAGAACCGGAAGAAAAACCCTTTGATTTTCCAGTGAGGAAACATACACCGTCGTTAAGGGTAAGTTCGAGAGCTTTTAAAAGATTAAACATTGCAGCATCGCTCCACCCCAGATTATTCCCTGGAGTAGAAAGTTCAACACAACCAACAAGACCATAATCAACTGCATCCTTTCTGCTTATACCTACCCTTTGAAGTGATGGAATAATGCTTTCATCATTTACAATCTGAGGCATTCCACTTCCAAGACCAATCACTTTTGAACAGGTGTCAATAAATCGATCACTGGACCCACTGTATAATCTTGCAGTCATATTAGGTTGAGGAAGCCCCAGATGCTCCTGGGCTTTTAGAAACAAGAATGTCAGGGCATTTACTGCATCTTCACCATTTTCATCCTGACCGCCTATGGAGATGTTAAAACCAATAGGAAAACCGGCAAAATAGCGTGCACCTTCCTTATTTCGCATATAAACAATTTTATTAAAATTAAGATGCAGAGCTTCCACCAGCTCAAGGGCCCCGGATAATGTTAGTATCCCCTCTTCCAGATCCTTCTTAAAGAATGGAAAAAGATATTGGTCAATCCGACCAGGGGAAAATGAAGATGCGTTAGACTCCATCTGGAGAATTACAAAAAGGAACCAGAGAGACTGAAGAGCTTCTCTAAAAGTTTCCGGAGGTCTCGAGGTTATTCCTCTGCATACATCTGCAATAATCATCAGTTCTTTTTTTCTATTGTCCACAGGGCTTTTCCCGGACATAGTTTCTGCCAGAAGGGCATACCTTTCGATAAACCCCAGAGCCCCTTTTAAAACTATTCCTACAGATTCATAGAATTCAGCTTTCCGGGGATCAGTATTAGCTTTCTGTTGGGATTCAAGCTCTTCCATAAGGCATAGAAGTCCCTTACCAAGCCACCCTTTAACATCGGGAATAATATGTCCCTGGGCATGGTCTTTCTGATTTATTTTAACAACACCGGCGATTGCGGATATTTCACTGCCAAAATTTGAATTTATATATTCTTCAAGTGTTTTATTTTTCCAGAAAGGAACAATCTTCTCAAAAAAATCGATCCTGTCCTTCTCCCGGACACTGAATTTATCCTGCTCCCGGACGGACAGGGTATCAATCTCTTTCTTTAACCAGGAGATACCCGCTTCAGGGAAAACAACTCCATCTCTTATACCAACGGTCCTGTTCCCGACTAAAAGCTCATCATTATCAATATTAATAGCAATCAATCCAAGAGAATCTGACAGTGCTTCAGCCCGCTGTAGAGTCCTGGACTTCCCCTCAGTTCTCTTATAGCTATCGGTTATTATCAGAGCCTGTTCAAGAGACAGAAATCTTTCATTATTTATAATTTTATCTTTTATTTGAAAGCTTCTGACAGAAGGAGACAATAATTCAATTTCCGGCAGAAGGCTTAATAGTTTTTTATCTGAACCTATATTCATAAAAATATCCTCATCTTTAACCCTTCGAGTTTAGACCTAAAAAGAATGAGTGTACAGAACTTTACATGCCAATTGTATCATAAAAAAGTATTTTTTACTCATTTGATGGTTTTTTTCTTTCGTATGATGTTTTTTTTACTTATTGCATACTATAAAACAGGTAAATTTATTTTGGCCGTTCCCCGATGTATGGGTGCAATGAATTGCGCCCATACGTCGGGTCATGCTTTTCGGGGGTTCCGTCGGTTTTTGTGCATGGACGCCCACAAGGAACGTCCCTACACAAAAACCGACCGCTGCGCGCCCCTGCAATCATTAACGGACTGCCTAAGATTAAATTATATTCAATTTCTATCTTCCGAGAACAACATCAATCCCAGATAAAATGAGCTCAGTTTTGTTTGCAGAGAGCTTTCCCACCAGTTCAGTGAGAGCTTGTCTGTCGATTGTAATTATTTGAGAAACATTTGCTACAGAATCTTTTGGTAAGCCTGTTAAACTGGATGATAAAGACACATTACCCGGTGCATCAGCCCACTGCAAATTACTCGTTAACGGAATACAAATAACAGCAGCTATTCTACTGCGGTTTAAAGAGTCGCCTTGTATAACTATAACAGGCCGACGGAAACCAGGTTCTGAACCAATTGGTTCAGAGAGATCAGCCCACCAGATATCTCCACGACTAATTGTTACCATGGTTCTTTTGAAAGTATTTTTTGTGCTGCAGTAGTCGTAAACCTGGTATCCTGTTCACTTAAAAGGTCACAAACACCGTTCATTGCCTCTGTAATATTGTCAGATTCATGACGTGCAAGATACTCTCTTATAGCCATCACATAGAGCTGACTGCGGGATTTCTTTACTTTATGAGCAAATTGCTCTGCTTCTTCAAACACTGATTCCGGGAGAGATATTGCAGTTTTCATACTAAAAGTATAACTCTTGTTTGTTTATATGTCAAATTTCATAATCAAAAACAAGAACATCACTAAGAAAGGAACCAACCATCCCGGAAAATTCCTGATGCCTGGGATGTATAAGATAACTGTCTCTGTCATACACAGTATTAAAAGTTAACAGAAACATATGTGTGAATCCTTTAGTCTTTCCCTCGGGACTGTTATTTATCCCCCATTCCATCCCGGTTATCTCCGGAATGACAGATTTAAGCAAGTTAAACTCTCTCTCGACCTTTTCTATTTCAGCCTCGTCAGTTCCCTCTTTAAAGGAAAATAATACACTGTGTCTAATCATAGATCCATTATCCTTCCCATCCAGTTCCAGGTCAAGTAATTAAACCTTTAATGTGATTCAGTATCAGCATTGTTCTCTCTAATATAGTATATCTAATATAGTACAATCCGCTCAGGCCTGGCTGAGGCACTGCAAATTTTCCAGGTTTTGTCGATGTATTGATGGGTATAGAGCTGTTCAACCCTGTGAAAAAGCAATGCCCCCCGACGAGTCAGAAGGTAGTCCAGACCCTGCTTCTGTACCAGACCTAAAAACCGGGCTGCTTTCAGTTCCCTGCCGAAAACTGCAACAATGCTCAGTTTGAACATCTGTTCAAAGGCTTCTGAGGAAATCGTCAGATTGTAACTGTTCCAGAATAACCAGTAGAGCATTCTTGTTCTCGCCTTGAAATTCAGTTCAAGAGCCCTTGGAGATTCGCCGCTCCGGATGCTCCCGAGGTATTCGTCCAGGGAAAAGCTATTAATTGTGAACTTATCTTTCAGAAGTGATGTCGCACTCGGTCCGAATCCAAGAACATTGTCTCTGGTAATGGATGAGTATCGGCTGCTTCCTTTCTTTGCGAAGGTCCAGATACTGGTCCGTTCGAAATACAATTTCTCTGCAGTTTCAATCAGGCTGTCCAGGAGTTTTCTCTGTGTCCACGGTTTCGGTTGTCTGTATTTTTTCCCGGTGTATGAGAATGCAATAAAGGGGTAGGTTGATATCTGGCTGGCGCCCAGTTCTACGGCCTTTCTGAAGTCATTCTCCAGACTGTGTTCATCCTGCCCAGGAATGCTGAAAATCAAATCTACATCCACTACTGAAAAATTATACTTTTCCATAAGAGCGAACTTCTTTTCCAATTCAATCGGTTCTCTCCCGATAGCCTGTAGACATTTGGGGGAAAAGGATTGCACCCCCAGGCTGACCATGCTCACTCCAGCCTGCTTTAATGCATCCAGAACTGTTTTGTTTATATCATCCGGATGGAGTTCTACAGCGATTTTCCAGGGAAGCACTATATGATCTCTCAGTGCCTCCAGTATCCTGTGTATGTGATGGACGGCTGTGGACGGAGTACCTCCCCCAAAGTAGATACTGGGAATTTCAGCATCTTCCGGGAGCCCCGGCGCATACATGTGTATCTCTGTGATAAGGCCTTCAATAAAACGTTCCATATTACTACGGGAGTAGAGCATCTTGTTATAAGGGCAGAAATCACATATCTTCCGACAGAATGGAATATGAATATAGATCCCAATTTTGTTGCTGCTGAATTCAAATTTTCTATGCTCTATACCATACTGAACCGGGGGACGTGTAAAAACAAAGGGTTTAAGGCTTCTGTTTAGGGCAATTCGCAGCAGATGTGTAAGCATAATCTTCCTCATATCCTCATATAGATCAATCACACATAACGGGTATACACCCGAAACATATCAATAATTGCTCTGATGTTGCCGTTGAAAAGGGCCGAGAATTCCACGGCAAACAAATATCCGCAGTGTTCACATAATCCCGGTATTTCACTGCAGCGTCCGCAGATGTAGCGGACATTATTTTCCGAGACAATGCACTGAGGGCAAGGCCGTTTCCATGTGTTTTTAAGCAAAAGATCCAGGGTTGACGAGAAAATAAACACCGGATAGCCCAGGCTTATCATCTTCTTAATATCTTCAACCACAGATATTCTCTCCTCATTACTGAGACAGAGATCCTCGGTGAGCCGGTAGGGTGTGTGAAAATTGAAGGAAATTGAATTCAGATTCCTGGTGTTTTCAACCATATTACAGAAGTCGGTAACGATTATTGTTCCAGGGATAGGTTTTTCCCAGGAGCAGAGTATGCTTTTAAATCCGAAAGAGACGAGATGAAACAGGTATCGGAATTTCATACTTTATCCTTTCTAAAAGAAATGAACCGATCTATTTAAAATGATAGGTTGTTATAATTAAAATATCAAGGGTAATTTAGTATTAGGGTTATTGTACTGTAATTTCGGGTTAAATATGATAGGCTTTTTAGAATGATTACCGGATTTGGAAAAAACAGAGCTAAACTCAAAACAAAAATTCTTCTTCTTATATTTCTTATCCTGCTCATTCAGATAACAATTATCAGCTCATTGTCTCTTTTTATTTTTAACAGACAGATAAGCAGAACTGCAGAGATTGAGCTGACCAGAGAGCTGGAGAGTACAAAACTCTCTCTGGAAGGTTTGAAAAACAGACTGTACAACAGAATACATCTTCTTAGATACACTCTGGAGAGCATGAAGGAGAGTGAGCTTAACCGACTTCGACTTTATGGTATTATAAGCACCCATTTTTCATCAATCAAAGCCGATCGGGCAGTACTTCTAAATGAAGACGGGACTACTATTTTTTCCCTTCACAGGGAAGGATCCATATACCCGGTGGAAAAAGAACTTGATCTTAATGATTTCCGGTTTGTGATGAACAAGATTGTACTAAGCAGAGAAAACAAACCCAGATTGTATCTTGTATCCGGAACCAAAATCTATCATAACTCCGGGAAAAAGTTCTATCTCTTTTTTATAAATAATCTCGACAATAATTTTGCAAACAATCTGTTTAAGGAAACAGGTATCAACTTTGCTTTATTTTCAGGCAGCTCTATTTTCAGCACAGTAGTTCCGGGATTCAAACTCCCGACTGACAGAATTACCAATACAACACTGATCTGGATATCTTCCATCCCTTATCAGGCCAGGATTGAAACAATATATACCGACATACCTGAGGGAGTAACTCTGGTTGTACTGAGGTCTGCCCTTCAGGACAATCTTTACAAAAGACAGTTGACATCCATCTTTCTGGCCTCATTTTTTATCACACTTATCATCTCTCTGGGATATGCAGTAGGAATAACAAATAGAATTCTAGTTCCTTTCTACGAACTCAATTCATGGATGTCAAAATATCTTGAAACAGGAACCCTCGGAGAACTTACAATAGAAAGACGGGATGAAATAGGATTTATTACCCGCACCTCGAGGACTATCGTTCAGAAGCTGATCTCTGAGGAAAATATTATCCGAAAGCAGCTGGATGAAATTTCATTTCTTAATAAATACAATACAGAAATTATGAATAACCTGAAAGCAGGTGTACTGATGGTTGAACATGATGGAACTATTAGTTTTCATAATAATTTTTTTGAATCACTCCTTGAACTAAAAGGATCAGATATAAAAGGGAAATATGTAGAGAATATTTTCAATGACTACTTTATACCTGAGGGCGAATGGCCGGATTATCCTTCTATAAATCTTACAGAAGATCATGAATATCCTGTACGTCTTAAATCCGGAATACCGGAAGAACTAAAGTTTATCGTAAAAATATCACCCCTTCCTGAGTCCGGGGACAGTCTGAAAACCCTAATTTTAATGGGAGATATTACAGCAACAGAAAGGTTATGGAATAAAATCATGGTAACCGAAAAAGTATCTTCAATGGGTTTACTATCTGCAGGAATGGCCCATGAAATTAATAATCCCCTGGGTTCAATACTGTCCCATATTGACTATCTGAAGAAAGTGGAATCAGATGATGAAAAAATTGATTCCATTAACTGGATTGAATCTGAAACCAGAAGAATTGGGGATATTGTTACCCGGGTGCTGACATTTTCCAGAGCCAGTGAAAGCGCCGAAGAGCCTTCTGAAATAAATAATATCATTGAAGAAGTAATTGATATAAGTAAATTCAGTATTAAAAAAAGAGAAATTAGAATAAAAAAGAATCTTTTAAATATTGAACCACTTCTTTCTCCCATATCCAAAGATGAGTTTAAACAGATTTTCCTTAATCTCTTTCTTAATGCAACCCAGGCAATCAGTGATAGCGGTACTGTAACTATAGAAACAAAAAAAGAGAAAGAATTTATTTTAATTATTATTTCTGATTCGGGACATGGAATTAAAGCTGAGGACCTGAAAAATATCTTTAATCCATTTTTCTCGACAAAAACTTTTAAAAACAGATCCGGCTTGGGTCTTTCAATAACCTATAGTATTATACAAAAAGCAGGTGGAGATATAGAAATAGCAAGCAGCCCGGAAGAGGGAACTGTTGTTAAAGTTAAACTACCTGTTTTAAAACAAAGGGTATAAAAATATGAACGTCCTTATAGTTGATGATGAAGCAGGCCTAAGAAGTGGGATCATAAAAAGACTATCTATTGAAGGCTATACAATGTTTGAAGCAGAAAACACAAAATATGCTTTGAAAATAATAAATGATGAACAAATAAATATTATTCTTCTGGACCTTAGACTGGGAGAGGAAGACGGATATCAGTTTCTGAAGCTTCTCAAAATAGAGGAACCTGAAATAAAAGTTATTGTAATAACTGGATTCGGAACTATTAAAAGTTCTGTAGCATGTATAAAGGAAGGGGCATCAAACTATCTGACTAAACCAATCGATATGGATATTTTAATATCAACAATAAGCAGCGAGGCAGAAAAAATTCATCTTTTGGAAGAAAATATCAGCTTAAGACAAAGTATAAAGGATCTTACAGGAACAACTAAACTTCTCCAACCTGTAAAATCACTCCCTACTCATATAGACACTGTTATAAATAAAGTAAAAAATTCCAGGGTTAGTATCC
>CBDVAD010000016.1:0-19682 GCA_965371875.1 uncultured bacterium | reverse complement strand
TCATTTCCTTTTGTTATTGAATTATAATTCCTGAATAATAATATTCGAACATTTTGATCTCTGCATAAGAACTTCCCTTAATTAAATTCTTGCCAAGCTGGATTATTTCATTATTCACACTAACTATAAACCGTTTATCATCTGGTATTGTATCAAAGTTATCTACAACATTAACAACAATATCATTATCATCAAAGCTAAATACAATATCTCCAATATAGATGTATCTATCACCCTCTTGAGGATTCAATTTTAAAGTAAAAGTAATATCATAATAAATCAATGCATCTATTGGATATACTACACAGCAAAAAAATAAATCCTCTTTAGAAATCCTGACAATGAAATATGAATTTTTATTACAGGTAATAAATGGGAAAATTCTATTATATAATTTTCCCAAATACGGATCTGGTTCTTCAGACGAAATAATATAATATTTATTATAAAAAAACGGTTTGTTCGATCTTTCAGAATATGTCTGCTTTATTTCAAAATCAAAGAGTACCCTTCCAATAATTATTACATTATCTTCTTTGATTTCAATATGCTCAGTACTCTCATACTGAGTATAAGTATAACACGAAAAAGATAATACTAGCATTATAATTATTTTACTTATAAGAGTTCCCTTGCCTTGTAGATTATTAACCAACATAGACTCCATGTTTCACAACTATTATATAAAATTATACAAAATACTAAAATAACTAGCAAGTATTATAAATCTGTCATTGAAAATATCAACAAAAACCAATAGTTGATCTAGCAAATCTGTCCAAAATCAATTAAAAAGAATATTATTTTCATAAGTACATTCCATATTCATTTACCAAATTTTTACTACATAATCCATTTTTAACAAACAGAAAACTAACTTTGTGTACAGAATAAAAATTATTTTGCAACAGAATCAAAAAAAATGACTCTTATATAAAAGGAGAAATTATAAAAAAAATATCTCATTTAATTTGGAGAAGTTGATGAAAAAGTATCTACCATTCGTTGTCGTAAGTATTTTATTAATAGTGTGTTGGTCAAATTGTAAAGAGCCTAAATCCTCAAAACTTTTACAACCACCAAATCCTCCTGCAAATATTTATATTGCTTATGATGATCATAGCAGTGTGGTTAATATTGCCTGGACCACTGTTTCAGGTGATGTTTCATATGAAGTTTATCGAAGTGTAAATAATGTTGATCGATTGATATATACTTTGGGCAGTGAAAGTACAAGCTGTAAAGATATACAATTCCCTGTTGGTAAAAGTATTGTATATAAAGTTAGAACATCAGCAAATAATCAATATTCAGATTTCAGGGCTTCCGGGTTTTTACTTGTTGATATTCCAGATGTTACAGTAAGAAATTCCAATGCTTCGATTTTGGAATACAATGATAAAATCAGAATTATCTGGGATGCCATTGAAAATCCTGATGTAATTCCCGCGTATGAAGTTTATCGCTATCTATCCAAAGCAGATTCTAATCCTGTAAAAATAGAAAATACAATTACAAGTTTGAATAATACTTTATATCTGGATGATACAGCTATAATATCTACAACACCGTATTACTATAGTGTTCGATGGACGGATACAACAACATCAACCAATGGTAAAGATAGTTCTTTGGTTTTCGGTGTTTTTGTAAATTCAGGAGATGAGAATCTTTCCGAACCCAATGATAATTGGGAGCAATTACCATATGATATTACCTTCCCCAATATGACAGATCTTTTCATATTTAAAAATGAAGAGGTTCGTGATGCCGATTGCTTCAAGATTGTGGAAATTCCTGACAATATAGCTGTTATCAATGTAACAGTTGTATTTCCAGCAGAGTTCAATACTAAATTAACATACGAATATATCTACAATGGAAGTGTGAAGTACTCCGGAAGTTTAGTTTCCAATAATCCAAATTACTTTTTAAAAAATGGTTTTACAAATCCTGCATTAACTGAAGCAGATAAAGTTTATTTTAGAATAATCCCGGCAGAAGCTGTAGATGATTTTGAATGTACATATGATATTTCCGTATCAACTCAATATTAATTGGAGAAAATTATGTTAAATAAAATAAGTCTTGTTTTTATATTTATTATTTTATCAATAGTTACAGTTTCTGCCCAGGTGATGGTTGACGCTGTTGTCGATGCAGATAGTTATGAAATTGATGAGACCGTAACTGTTTCTGTCTATATTTCAGGTAATACCGGCCTTCATGGTATTTACTTCGATATGGAATATGATTCTGAAGTATTCCACTTTGAAGAAATTGTTGATGGGGTTCTATCCGGGGGATTTCCGCATAATGGTGAACTCCTTTATGCTGATAATCCTTTTAATGCAGGAAATACTGCACATCCTCATATAATTGCATCTTATGCCATGAAGGGAAGGGATGTAGAAATTTATAACAATGGTTTGTTAATGCAGATCAAGTTTCGTGTATTGAAACAAGGTGTAAATCCAACTTTCAGTTATCGATTTAATTTTACTGCTAATGGTGTTGTCAATGGTGATGGAACTCCTGTAACAGGTGTTTCCTGGAATTCCAGCAGCTATTTTCAAATTGATTCTCCATATGATGGTGCAGCTATCTCTATTGAAAATCCGTATTACTATCAAGTATTATCGAAAAGTGATGTTGTAGTTAGTGTTGTAGACGAAGAAGAAGTTCTGCATTGTGCTGTGGATACTATTTTTACTGAGGGTAACTTTCACGTAAAAATCTATAACGAAGAAGACACTGGTTCTACCCATGATTTTATCTCGGCAGCATCGGGATACCTTTTAGATACTTCAGTAATAATATATTCAGGATTTAATACAATTGCTGCAGAGTTGTATACTCAGGAAAACGAGCGTATTGCAGTTACCCGATCTATTGTTTATCTGGCCCCGGAAAATGAATTTGTTAAAATAGTCTCTCCTGGAAATCATGCTTTTGTTAACTCTGATATGGCAGTTATTCAGGTTGAATCTCCATATGATAATGTTTTAGTAAATCATCTTCCAGCTAATCTTATTAGTGAAAGTAATGGAATTAAGAAGTATGAAGTCTATATCTGGCTGACCCAGGGATTTAATAAAATTACAGCCCAGGCAGCAGGTCCTGGTGATATTATCTATAAAGATCAAATAGAGATATATTATAGAAAAGATAGTCAGCATTTTAATTTAATTTCTCCAGCAGCAAACGAGAACTTCCGGGATTCCATGGAGCTTTCTGTTCGCGGAACAATTGGGTCTCAATACAAGTTTGATGATAATTCACAGGGGCATGTGGAAAATAATATAACTATCGATGTTTACTTTGAACCCGATGATTACACAAAACAGGATTTACATATTGTAAGAGATCAGCGCGCATCTATTTCAAACACTGCTGTTGATGCCAATAATATAAGAGCTAAATATGTTTTTCAAAATACTGAACTGATATCTCTTGAAGGATATGGAAATGGTACTCTTAGAATCGAGGTTTATAAAAACCGTGAAGGTGATAGTTATGATGATAAAATAACACGAATTTGTTATGTTAATAACAATCGTCTTTATATTGATCTTGTACAACCAGATCTCTATTCCGAAGAGATACTGGATACATGGATAAAGTTTGATTCTTTTGATGAAAATCAGGATCTTGATGCTTTATATGGAGCAGATCAATTAAGCGGTAATATTGGAATAAACAAACAAGGTGCATTATATCTTTCCGATTCTGTATTAACAGGTAATATTCTTCCTTCGCAAAATGGTATTGTTGATATTGAGGAAGCATGGAATGGTGTTTTATATGCATTAAAGAATGTAAACGGATCTTTGATTATCTACGAAAAACTTCCGCAGGAACTTCAGTGGAAAGAGCTTATAAATCAATCAGGACTTTATGGGTTTGATCTTCAATATACAGATAAGGGATTGTTTGTTGGTGTTGCAGATTTATATTCAAGTGAAGATGATGGTCTTTATCTTTTAGACAATGGTGTGCTTAAGAATGTAGATTTACCAGTTCCACTGCCAAATGTTCAATTCCTGAATTATCAGAACAATAGCTTGTATATGTATGGAAATTACTATACTAACATGTATAGTTTTGATGTTTTTACAATTGAAGAACAAGATAATACATTGAATGTGGCCGGTCTTACCTCCACTGCCTTTGAGACTAATGTCAATATAAGACAATTTATTCTAACCAAAGATAATACTACGGCAATTATCAGAACTGAATTAAATGAAATATTCTTCTATAAAAAACTGGATTCCGGATTCAATTTAATTAACATGGATCCATTAAATGGAAGTTCTGCTGTTACTGGTGAATATATAATTTCTGGTGAATATTCCAGAGGTGATTATGAAACATTCTTTATTTTAAAGGGTGGTGATGATTCTGAAGTTATTATGAAAAACATTCAGACTAGATTGTACTACCGTTTTGAAACAAAGATTAGTGATCTTTTAAATAATGCCTCTATTGATGATCTTTATGGAACATTTAAAGATGATAATTTCCACTTCCTGTATAAATCAGGAACAACTTATCAATATACTGCCGGCCAGATATTTTTTGACAAGATCTATAGTGTAGAAAACAAGGTTTTAACTAATCTTGATGTAAGTGAAAAGGTTAATTCCCCAGGTTTATTTATTGCACCTGGTGAAACTTTCTACTTTAACTATGGATTCAAGATTAATAATACGATTCATACTGATCCATTAGCTGCATTTTTCTATGAATATAACTCTTTTGGCTCTTGCGAATTTAACTATCAGAATGATGATATTACAGGGATCCGGGGGTTCAGTTTTGAAGTAGAATCCAAATGGATTGATAAGTCAGAAAATCCTGCAGATAGTCCAGTCTCTGTTGGTTTTTCAATAATGAATGAAAACGATGTTATAGTTTCAGATTATTCAATATCCCTTATTCAGTTAAATGAGTTTATTAAAACTGAAAACGGGAATTTCAAAGTAACTTCCCATTACGATTCTTTTATTCAAAAATATATTGTTTATGTAGAGTTTAATGATCTTCAGGAAGATGGGAGATATCTCAAACTTAATGTACATCTTGATCCTGTAGGTAATATTACACCTGAAATTTATAATATTACTATTACTAAGAAAGTCCCTGTAGTTCTGACCATAGACAGAGAGGAATCAGAAAATACAATGATTCTCCCAATTCATGGATATATCCAGGACAGAACTGTAGAAAATGTCTTTATACAGAACAATAAAATTCCTCTGGAAAGGGATGGATCATTCTTTTTTAACTACACTGTTCGAAGCGTACTTAGTTCCATTGATGTAGATGTATTTTGTATAAATGGTGCCGGAGAGACTGCAAGGGCAGATTTCACTGTTAATATTATGGAATCAGCAAACGGACTTGCAGATGTTGAGTTTTTTAACGAACCTGGAGATGTAAATGTTGTAGAGACTGTTGGCGGGAAGTATGTTGTGCAGCAGCAGTGTCTTCATATCTCTGCAAAATTCTATGCCCTCGAAGGTGCAATTCTTGGATACAAAGTTCTCTCGTTGGATCCGGAAAATCCGCAAGTTTTATTCTCCGGGCTTTTAACTGAAGATTTATCTGGAGATGATGAAGAGATTTATCAGTTTTTTCAAATTGATAATTTAGGTCCCGGATATAAAGCAGGTATTATTGATAATGTAAAAATCCCTTTAGCTCCCGGAGATCAGCAATTAATAATTTATTGTGAAAACCCCGGCGGCAGAAGAGCTGAGTTTCTAATCAATCAGGGATACCCGATTGTAAACTACAATATGTCGGTAGATGATCAGAAGATTCTCTATACAATGGAAACTGAAATTTCTGATATTACATCCAGTATTCCAATAGTCAGAACAGTCAGTATATCTGCATATGAAACTGGCCAGAGTCCTGATTATTTATTTAAACGGGATTATACAATTTCCGGAGAGATAAAAACTCTTTATAATACAAATCTGATTGTAAAGTCCTTAACTTCCGGTGTTCTCTTTGAAAATGGTCTAAATCAAATAACTGTAGAACTTTTACCCGGGAATCGATTTTCCATCCCGTTAACAGTTACAATGGACTCTTCCATCGAGAAAGATTTTGATATAGCTTTTATTCCCGACTCTCCACTTTTAACAAATATCAGAAGCGGTGTACGTCTTAGTGTATCAAAGTTTTTTGAACATACAAATTTCATTCCTGATTTTTCAGAAATCAGGGAAGCGAATATTACAGATAACCAGGGTGAACATGCAAAACTTCCTGTTAAATTAGCATTTAACAGAGATGACATCCCCTTGCCAAGATATACATTTGCAGAATTTATCTGTAACTACGAGACAAGAATAGCAGGGTGGATTACTGTTGATCCCGATAATCCGGGATATTACACAATAGTAGATGATAATAACCAAAAGCAGTATATAACCGGGATAAAACCTGGAATAAACAGATTAACATGGACACTTCAGTTTAAGGATCCAATTGGAGGATTTGTAACTATGTCATCTTCCAGTTTTGCAGATTCTGAAATGAGGGAACATTTCTTTGATTATTCGGGTAATGAAATTTCAGAGCCTACAGAGATAGCTTTTGCAGAACCTTTAACTGATAAATTCTATGGAACTGGTATAAATGTTGGAGCAATACCTCTTTTAAATATTTCAAAAGACAAAAAAACAGATTTCAATGTATATATAAATGGACGAAAGCTGGTGTTCGAGACAGGTGACTGGACAGCAGATGTAAGTAAAGAGACTCTAATTGATTACAGTTTTATACCAGAGTATCTTCTCCAGGGGCGTAATACAATCGACTTTATCTATACAGAATTATTACAGCTTACAGAGACAAAAAGTTTTACATTTTTATATGATAACAAAAAACCATTAGTTGTAATAGAATCTTATATCTATGATGACAATTATGAAATACTGGAAGAGGTAACTTTCTATGTTACTGAAGCTAACTATGCAATGGCGGATCTTCATTTTGGTGTAAATATTTTAGATATAATCCCCGAAGTAGAAATTGTTAGTACAGACACATACCGCCTTGTCTATAGAGGATTATCCCTTGATACAGGGGAGTATGATCTTAACGTAAAAGTTTTTGATCTTACAGGTAAATCCCGGACAAGTGGAAATGTACCAACACTTAAAGAGATAGCAGACAGACCAAATAGTGATTTTATAAGGGAAGTCGACATACTGCTTCCGCGATTTAACAATGTACCGGATAATATTGCCAATGAATCAGGAAACCAGGCATTTCCTGATCATACAAAATTTTCACCAGAACGATTTCTGGAACGAATAAATGTAACTAAGGAAATTACTGACAATAATGGAGTATTGATCGACAATTTTGAGATGCAGAAGATCCAGGTAATTGAGAGTATTAGTCATTATAGTTTAGGCTCTAATGTCGCTATTGATAATGATTATATGGTATTCGCAGCAGTTCATGATGATGAAAATGGCCATTCATCAGGATCTGTCTATATATATCATCTTGAAAATGGGATATGGGGAAGTGAGCAAAAGATAACAGCAAGTGATGGAGCTGCGTATGATTTTTTTGGATGTAGTGTTGCTATTTATAATGATTATATGGTTGTTGGATCGCACGGTGATGATGATAATGGAAAATTTTCAGGATTAGTTTATATATATCATCTTGAAGATGGAATATGGGGAGGTGAGCAGAAGATAACAGCAAGTGATGGAGCTGCGGAGGACCGTTTTGGAGATAGTGTCGTTATTGATGATAATTATATGGTTGTTGGATCAACCGGTGATGATGATAATGGCGGTTTATCAGGATCTGTCTATATATATCACCTGGAAGCTGGAATATGGGGAAGTGAACAGAAGATAACAGCAAGTGATGGAGCTGCTAGTGATGATTTTGGATATAGTGTCGCTATTGATAATAATTATATGGTTGTTGGATCATACAGAGATGATGATAAAGGAAATGCTTCTGGATCTGTCTATATATATCACCTGGAAGCTGGAATATGGGGAAGTGAGCAGAAAATAACAGCAAGTGATGGATCTGCGAGTGACAGTTTTGGATATAGTGTTGCTATTGATAATAACTATATGATTGTTGGATCACGCAATGATGATGATAATGGATTTGACTCAGGATCTGTCTATATATATCATCTTGAAACTGGAATATGGGGAAGTGAGCAGAAGATAACAGCAAGTGATGGAGCTTTAGATGATGATTTTGGATTTAGTGTAGAGATCAATAATGTCTCTATAGTTGTAGGTGCTAAAGGTGATGAAAAATCATCAGGATCTGTCTATGTATATCACCTAGAAAATGAAATATGGGGAAGTGAGCAGAAGATAACAGCAAGTGACGGAGCTTCTGGTGATTATTTTGGATATGGTGTAGGGATCAACAATGACTCTATAGTTGTAGGTGCTGAGTATGATGATTATGATGGATATTCATCTGGATCTGCCTATGTTTACTCAATCGATTCAACACAGGAAACAAAACTTCTATTTAATGAAAATAATAATAAATATATGGTCTTCAAGGTTCCGATTGTTTCAGGATTAACTTTTGCTGATTTTAATAATTCCATAAATTTCGAAGTATATGGAAAAAAACAGAATAAAACTACCAATGAGATTTCTGAAGTAAAGACAATGGTGCCGTTTACTCTGGATTCTGAAATATATAGATATTATGAAGGAATTTCCAACTATTATTTCATAGTTAATATTGAAAGTCTGGAGAGTGAACTTGAACCACTAATTGAAAATACAAATCCAAATATTATTTTATTTGCTGGTATTTCTTTAGATGATTTTTTTATAACTGACTCGGGTTCCCTCCGAATCATCTACGACGATGAAAAACTTGATGGACAACGACCTTCAGAATTCTATCTTACCGGGAATAGCGATTCGACTCCTCCCAAGACTTTCTGGGATGATTTAAGATTCTATGATACAGCTTATGAAGGGGTTTTAGAGCATGATTATATAAACTCTGCTGTTGAAAACACAGACGGATCTTATACACATATACGTTCCCAAGCAGCAGGAGAATCAACTCTTTATTTCTGGTTAAGACCGGAGGATGAAGGTCTTGGTACAGATAGTTTTACAAAGATGTATGAAGGCGATTCTTATCGCAGAGTGTTAACTCTGCCGGGATTACATTTGGGTTACAGGAATAATCAACTTCAGGTTTATAAAAATGGAAGTAATGATCCAATATTTCCTTCTGTTAACAATCCTAATATTTATGTTAACTCTAATGATTCCTGGAATCATATTTGCTTCAATATAGCATCTAATTTTGTTTCATTATATATTAATGGACTAGCTGTTGCAGATCTTGAGCTTACAGAAGACGAGATTAAGGCTCTACTTTCTCCAGGTGCTGAATATGTATTTGGACCTGAATTTATCTTAAATCCAACAGAAAATAATTTTTATAAAGCAGGCTTTTTCTCTCTGGCACGACCTGTATATATAAACAGATTACTAACAGATGCAGAGATTCTACGATTAGCGATTCTTGGAAATGGTATAGAAGGTCGGGAGAGAAATTACAGATTTTCTGATGGAATTTCTGATTTTGGCGATTCCGATTATGATCTTCGTTTAGTAAACACAGAGAGTACTGATTACTTTAAAACAGATCAAAATGCTGACTGGACAGAGGTTCTCGGGCATGGCTCTTTTAAAGCATCCGAAGAGATGGAAAATCTATTTGTTGTACATGAACTTGACACAAACAAAAACTGTGTAATTTTACGAAACGCCTCTCTCTATACACGGATAGGTGTAGATGTAACTGCAGAGCAAGATCAATTTACAATTAGCCCAAAGGGAGTATCAGGAAGATACTATTTTGGAAACAGAAATGGAAATGCTGGTTTAAAAACAAATAGATGGTATTCCATATCGGGAACTGTTTTATCCCTTGAAGATTCAGCAAAACTGGTGCTTAGAATTAATAATCAGGAACAGTATCTTGATCTTAACGAAGGAGAGTTTCAGTTTATTTATGAAAATATAGATATGGCTGCTCCTTCAGAGATGAATGTATATATTGAAACAACTGGAAATATCACAATTAAAACTGACCTTGTTTTTAATGAGGGAAACTTTATACTTCCTGAAAACATGGAAGAGAGTGCTGCCTCTACAAAATTTGCCTTTGGCCGTTCTGGTACCATAGATTTCTGGTATAAGCCCTTTAATGTTAATAATCAGGGAGAGGTGAATTACTCTTCTGTTTTAGTGGATAGTGAATATCTCACTATTGGAACAACAAGTACAGATCATAATACAGCTGACTATTACATTGCTATTAAAGAAGAAACGGAAATCTGGAAAACAATTTCTACAAATGTAAAAGTTGCTTATGGGTGGCAGTATTTACAAGTTTCTTATGATTATGATTCTGATGTTCTCTATTTCTATATAAATGGCCTGATAGCTGCTTTTATTGAAGAACCTTTGCCGGAGGCATTTGGTTCAATTATTGGATTTATTCCGGAAGATGATAATGTCCGCATAGGCTGCAATCTGGAAGAGAGTATTTTTGCAAATGGATACATAGATGATTTCTATATTGGAAAATACTACAGCCTTTCAAAATATGAAGGTGTAAAGGATCGTTTTAGAATCTTTACAACAGTTTATAATACAGATGAAAATCTGATAGAACTTGAATTCATAAAGCCCGAGATAGAAGCGGAGATATCCTCTGTTATTTATAATATTAAAACAATTGCTGGAATTCAGATTAAAGCAGGAAACTTAAGTGATTTTCCATTAGATACTTCAAACTATCCAGGCGGTCGTTATGTTATTGATAGTTATCTGACAATAAATGGTCATGAGTATTTTAACAAATATACTTTTAATCTTAATAACAGACCCAGGTTTATGTTAAAAGAACAAACACCTATTGTCTTTTCGGGAAATACATCTTCTGTAGCGTTCAAATTTTCTTATGACAGATCTTATCAGTTTGCTACAGAGGCCGTTATTTTTACAGGAATTGCAGCTAAAATAATTTACAATAGCAGTGATGAGCAGTATGCATATATTGTCCAGGATTTTCAGGCACAGGATAAAACAAAATGGCTCCTTGGCCGCCAATCTGATGGAACGGGACCTCTTACCTGGTCACCAATTACCATGGATAATGGCGGATTATTATCTATTAATTTCAATGATATTATTTCAGAGACTGATATAACATCAGAGTTTAAGTATTTCTACTTTGAAAGCATTTTTTCTGCAAATGAATATTTTAGTAATGCCGGTAATGTAATTGAAGAAGCTGTAGTTCCAGCTGCAGTTTTAAATGCAGAAAAGAGATCCAATAACTCAAAGGAATACAAGATTGATATAGATCTGGGTTCTCCTGCAAACAGCAGCTCTCTGGATAGTTCCCTTTTTGATAATATGAAAATTATCTGTGAAGTTGAAAGAATAACAGGCGGGGAGACACAAGTAACAACTCATTCAATAAATAAAACCGGACAGCTGGCACTATACTATGATGATATCCTGATTCGAAATCCGGATGGTCCCCTTTATGGAAACTATAACTGCACAATTAAATTGAATTACTTCGGAAGCACCATATTAACAAACGAGATGGAAAGTGAACTTATCTGGGAGATTGTAGATATTGAAATTAATCCCGAACTTCGTGAACTGGAAATTGATGAGTTCTCCATCCTCTATATGGAGAAAATACCTGGTGCTCTAAACTCCAATGCAAGTTTTCTGCTTAAATACAATACACGGACTGTGGAAGGGATTACTGGTTTTATTGAGCTAATCGATAGTAATGAAAATGTTGTTTTAACAAGTTCAAATGAGAATTTAAGTCATCAATTTGACGAAAACATTTATGTTTTTGAAAACATTGAAATCCCCTTGGGGCAATACAGGGTTCAGGTAACATTGTCAGCAGAAGAGTTCTTAAAAACTGCAAGTATGGAAGTAAGAAATGATGCACAAGCACCGGAAGTTGTTCTGACCAATGGGGTAACATCCAGGATCTCGCATAACAATGTATTTTTTAGCTGGAAAGGATATTTTGATGGTCTTTTCAATGCAGATATTGAGTACTCCTATCAATTTGACAGAGCTGGCTGGAGTGAAGTAAATAATGAATGGCGTTCTTCAAGATTCTTTAATCTGGAAGAGGGATATCATATCTTCGAAGTAAAGGCGATCTATAACGACAAAGAATCCTACATTGTTTCCCGGACGTTCTTTGTAGATATCAACAGACCGCTTTTTCATGATGAAAAGATCACAATACAGGAAATATGTGAAAATAATGATATTCTCTCTAAAGTAAAGATTATGGGAAATCCCGGAGCAGTTGAAGATATTTCTCTGGATGAACTTTATATAAACGGAGAAGCTCTCTCTTTTAATAAAGAAGATGGAAGTTTTGTATCAAATGAAATTCTACTGTTAAATGATGGAGATAACAAAATTACTATTACTGCATACGACAAGGTTGGTAATTTTACAGATTTTGATATCCATGTTGATAATACAATAACAACAATCAGGTTTCCTGATACCAATGTCCCTGTTGTATATTCTCCATTAACAATAGTTGGAGAGATTGCAGGGGAAATAACTTCAGATATGGAGATTTTCTTACAGGATCCATTTACACCGGATTCCAACGATTACTCTTCCTGGAAGAAGGCAAAAATAAATGAAGACAAGACATTCTTTATAGAGGATGTATTAATAAATCCTGGTACAGATCACAGCCGGATGATCTCTACATTGAAACTTGTAACAGTTTTTGCCTCGGGCGAAACTTTTGAAAGAGAGATAAATGTCGGCGCTTACAATATTGTTATGCCCATAGAGATCTCTCTAAATACTCATGCAGCAGAAGGGGAGAATGAAGATACATATGTAGAAATTGTATGTAATGCGAATGTAGAGAATATTTCATCATGGAGTGTTGATTATAATGGTGATGGTATTTACGACGAAATTGATCTTGTAAGTAATCCATTATCAGTTGATGCCATGAGTCACTCATGGTCACATAAGTATTCGAGTCTGCAAAGATTTTTCCCAAGAGTTCGGGTAATAACAATAGAGGGGAATTTCTTCAGTGTTTCAGATTCTTTGATTGTTCATGAAAAGATAAAAGATGCATCACCAAATCTTGTAATAAATCCGGTATCTGTCTCTGCTGTTACAACAAACTTGCAGACACAGAAAGTATTCATCTTAAGGCAGGAGAATCTGGATGATGTTGTTGATATCTATTTTATCCCCCGTTATGATGCCCGTTTAATCAATACTGGCGAAATAATTAATTTATCTGCCTTAAACATTAGTGATTCTTTTTTAATAGAAGCTTTGGATGAAGATAATCTCTTTATTGTATCCAATAAAGACGGTATTGGAACATTATATCAGGCAGCAGCTAATGCTTTTGGAAATTATGTAAAGACAGAGATGCTGCAATTATCCGGGGAGATTTCTGATATTGTTCTGGATGAAAACAATATCTTTATAAGTTTTAAACATACAAATAAATTTGTAAAAGTCGATGTAGTTGATAATGTAATGATAACAGATTCAGCAGCAGAGTTTTTAATTGATACTCAATATACATCAACCATGGGAGCAAACTGCCATCTGGCCTTGAACAGAGCTGGCTTGATAATTTCCGATTATGAAAATCATAGAATCCTCAAAGTTAACAGAGATTTTGAACTACTTGAACAGTTTGGCTCTCTTGGAAATGAGGGCGGGGAATTTATCAGCCCTGATTGCATAACAGCTTATGGCGAAAGAATCCTTGTTTATGATGAACGCAGAGAAGATGTACAGGTTTTTGATACAGAATTTCAGCAGCAGTGTACACTTACGTATAATCCTGCACCTGATTATCATAACTATGTGGAGAGCGGTTTTTTTACAGATCTTGTAGATATAGATGTTATAGCAAAAGAGACAGGGGACAGACTCTACTATTATGCCCTTGTATTAAGTAAATCTTCGGGAATGCTTTCGTTCCTGAAACTTCCTCAATATGAAGAGTTAAGGGCCAGGGTTAGAAATAACAGAGTAGTGTTTATAAAGGATGGAGAAATTTTTACTTCGAAACCGGATGGAAGTGATATGCTGCGTACCTTAAGCTCCGATAGTATTCCCAGGATCGAAGGAACATTAGATTATCCAGCCCTCTCTCCTGATGGCAGAAATCTTGTATTTACATCAAGAGTAAGACTTTATAACAGCGGCTATTATAATAACCTTGGTGAAGAAAATATCTATGATTATGATAATGTCTATACTTTAAACATAGAAACACAGGAACTTGTTAAATTTGATTTGGGAATCCTGAATACTTATGCCCTAGAGAGACCAGTTTTTAATTCCAATGGAAACAAGATTATTTTCTCTGCCAAAGAACCTGGTGAGAAATGGCAAATATGGGTTTACGACCTGGAAACAGAAGATGTTAGCCGATTGTTTACATCAGATGAAAACGCAAGGTTTCCATATTACTCTCCAGACGATCGTTATGTAGTATTTACAACAGATTACGACGGTGATGAAGATATTGAAATCGTTGATACTCAAAATACAACAATGCGTGTAGTAGTTACAGCTAACTTTGCAAGGGATAGTCTTCCAGTGTGGAGTACAACTTATCCCGAAGAGATTTCTAATCCGGATTACCATGTTGAATCCAAGATTGCTTTTGTCTCGGAGAAGGATTTTCATAAGAGTGTCTATGTCGTCTACATTGCAAATCCTGATGAGTCAGACTTACGAATCTTTAATATAAAAACAAAAACAGACGGCGGGAATATAGAAGATGCACCGGTAGAAATTACATCAGAAGAAGTTGAAGGTGATTATCCATGTTTTACAGGTGATGGAATAAACCTCTTTTTCGAATACTTCGATGGAAGTAAAATGGCATTAAAGAGATTTGATTTTACAAATCCTGATAATGAAACTGAATTCCTGAAAGAGGATCCAACATTTGTTTATGAAGATGTGGAACTCCTCTATGGTGCCAGAAGACCCGCTGGTATGAAGAACACAATAACAAATTTCGAGGTAGTTAATCGAAATGGTGATCAATTAAATCTTACATGGGATCGATATACTGAAAATGATATTTTCTATTATATCCAGTTAATGGAACCAAAAACTGGCGGCGGATATAAACTAATTGAAAAGAAGGTATCAAGTCAGGAAGCAACAAATTTACTTGGCTTGCATCTTGGATATAAGTACAAGGTCCGTGTTTGTATAATAGAAAACGAGAAAGTTGTAACTGCAAGTCAGTGGAGAGATATTAGAATCCCTGATGTAATTGCACGACCTTCTTTTGAGATTGATGAGACAAATCCATATGTTGTCCGTTTTGAAGGATGGGCTCCTGAAAGTCTTGAACAGACTGGATGGGAATATACCTGGATAATTGATAACACTCCTTACCCTGCAGATGAGAGCAGAAACTTCTCCTTCGAGTTCGCAACAAGCGGTGTAAAAATTGTCCAGTTGAAAGTTGAAGGAACAAGCTCAACGGGGCCGGAAACTGCTATAAGTGAAGCTTTCGAGATTAATATAATCAGCGATATAATTCCGGTCTTTGAACCTACGATATCTGATGACAGCGCATCTATTACTTTGGATGCCGGCGGATCTTTAGGCGAGAAGATAGATTGGGCAGCAACCCAGTGGACAATTTCAGGTCCTGGAGATGTACCGCAGCAACTTTCAGGAGTTAAAAGGGAATTTGATATTTCCAAATACAATCACAGGATCTATGTAACTCTTGTTCTTACAAGGATAATGGTTAACGGACAAGGATCGACAGATAGAATTGAGTTGACACGGGTTGTTAATATTGATCCAGTTGGTGTGATCCCTGTAATCGATACACAAGTTTCCGAAGCAGATGAAAGGACTATAATCTTTGATGGTTCACAATCCCTTGGAAATATAAACTGGCCGAACGCACAGTGGACTATATTTGCTAATGGAATGGTACTGCACCAGGTAAATAGTGTCAGCAGTTTTCTATATACTTTCCCGGAGAATAATAAACAGATGCTCTATTCTGTATCTTTGATAGTTCCGCGAAAGAGCGATGGTATGACGGAGACAGTCTCCAGAATTATCTCTATAGAGGCAGCTCCAATTGAACCTGATATTGAGTCCAAGATTATTACAACAGGAGAAGTTGATGGAAATATAATCCTGGCAAAACTTGTCCTGGATTGTACTAAATCTCCGGGAAGCAATATTGATTTCTCCCAGGCAAAGTGGACATTACCCTTAGCTGGAGCTCATGGAGAACAGCCGACACAAATTGGACCAACTGCTGTTTTCAACTTGAATAACATTGGAAAGGGAACAGTTATAGAGGTTAATCTTGCCCTTGCACACCGCGGCTCCGGGGATTATAAGACTGTTACAAGATATATATCCATCAGCAGTGAAGAACTTCCAGTATCAGAGCTTTTTATTAATGAAGAAGTTACTGATTCTGAGGATGGCAAAATAGTTTCTCTGGATATCTATAAATCTACCGGCGGTAATATTGATTTAGGAAATACTGCCTGGGTAGTTAATGTTCCAGGCACTGGACCTCTGAACCTTCGGGGACCTCTTGTTAATGTCTCTGTTCCTGCATTATCTGAAGATTCAGAAATTAGTTATACATGTACTTTATACAGATATGGAGGCCTTGTACAAACTAAACATGGAACTGTGGATATAGAAGCAGAACGTATTACCCCTGTTATCTCTTTTAACCAGCTTTCAGATAGTCAGGAGAGATTCTTCGAGATGAACATTCTAAACAGTGAAGGTGCTAATATAAACTGGGAAAGAACAGAGTGGTATATCTTCGACGGCGGAGCTGCACCGGTTGTTAAAAGAGGAAGTTCCATTGCCCACTATTTTCCAGATCAGGCAGATGCTCTGGGATATCCGGTCCTTGTCAAAATGTATCATAATAACTCAAGCTATCCTTTTATTGAGTATCAATCCTTAAATATTGAGGGTTCTGTTATAGAACCAGTAATTACATACTCTATCGATCCGGAAAAACCAAACAAAATCTTATTTAGTGCATACGACTCTACAGGGACTAATATCAGCTGGTCGCGGACCAGATGGTCCTTTGGGGATTCAAGCCAGCCGGAAGGGGGCGGAACAGTATTACATAACTTCCCTGCAGAATCTGAAGGAACTAGCTACAGGGTTACCATGACATTGACAAGGTTAGCCTTTAATGGAGCTCTGGAGGAAAACTTTACAGTAACTAAAGAGATAACAGTTGGAGCAGATGCACTGCGGGCTGTTGTTAAAGCATCGGTTGTAGATGGATTCCTGATCCTCTCTGCAGCAGAATCAGAAGGTCAGAATTTACAGCTTGACAGATCTGTCTGGTTGTTTTCCGGGGCTGGTGACAGCGGCTCTTCTTCTAACAATGTTCAGGAAGGGACTATGGAAAGGAGTTCAACAAATTTAAGTATGAATAGTTATTGGAATAATTCCACAGGTGCAAATCTTACTTATTCATTTGGAAATTTTTTCTCTCCTATCGCTCTTGAAATTTATGCCAAAACAGCATTTGGATTTAATACAGGATCTGGATCGACCAAAGTATGGGATACTTATACACCATCAGATGATTATATAAATGGAAGCAATTCCTTTTCCACTCAAAACTCACATACCGGAGCTGTTTGCAGGAGATCGATTGACGCAGGTCAGCAATACTGTATTGTCGCATTAACAGTGTACAGGCAAACCGGTACCGGCGAGATGGAAGTTGAAACAGTGAGAGTAAAAATAGATTTAGATAAAGCTCGTGCAAATGCGGGAACAACAGGAGTTATTTATGGAAACTAAAAAAATATTTAATGCAGTTATCTTGATAGTGATGTGTTTTTTGTCTATCCCTGGATTTTCTCAGGATTCAAGATACAACCCGGATATGAACCTGCCTTTCAATGAAAAGGCAGGTGATATTAATCCCCAGACTGGAGATATTACAATTTCAGCAACAGATCTCTCCCTTCCCGGCAGGGCAGGTTTTGGATTTACCTTTTCCAGGATCTGGACAATCAGTCAATCTTCCATGTTCAACATGTTCTGTCAAAACAGCGGTAATGCTCTGGATTCAAATACAGTCGACAGGCAATCCCGCCTGGGTGTTGGCTGGACAAGCTCCGTCCCTTTTATCAACAGGATAGAAAACGATGTATTCTCGTCTTTAAATTTATTCTTCGGCGGTGGTGTATATCAGATTGATGAAGATAATTTAAATAATACAAGCGGTGATGTTTCCAATCTTTTAGGGTATGATTTATTAAACCTTGTTATCTATAAAGATCAAAGTATCTCTTATGGTGATCTTTATGGCGGTATTGATAGGATAAATGAACTCCTTGTTAAATACACAGGAACTCCAGCTTCTGAACTTGTAATAAATTCAGATACCCGCGGGTTTTATCTAGTGGAATTAGCTGATAATTCAAAATACTGGTTTGATTCTGACGGTAAAATTATGATGCAGCAGGATAAAACAGGCATCAATAAAATCTGGTATTTTTATGATGGTTCAGACAGATTAAAACTTGTTATCGATACAATTGGCAGAGAGATTGAGTTTTGCTATTCTGACCCGGGAAATCTTGAAGAGATAAGATGGAATGTTTCTTATGGTCGTAAGGATGGGGACGGAGCTCCATATTGGGTAGAAGATGAAGTTAGAAGTGTTAAGTATCATTATGCAGAAGCAGAAACTTTATATCCAGGCCTTAACTGGGCAGGATTTAGGAATAATGTAATTGATTACAGAACACCTTATATACTGACCTCAGTTCAAAGTCCACTGGATCAACTCTCCGCAATCCCGGGAAAGCAAAATGAAACAGAGACTCGTTATGATTATGAATCAGGCTTAAGTAAATTTACTTTTGACGATGCTAACTTCTTTGAAAAAGAGAATGTAAATATTTTATTAACAGGAATATCAGCCTTTTATTCCAATATAAATAACGATGAAAGGTTCTTGAACAAGAGAGTTATTGAGTACAGTGCTCCGCAAAATTCAAGACAGAGAAAAGATTTCTATAACGGTTATGTGGAAGTCTACAGAGTTTCCAGACAGCATTACAGGGATCGTCATAATGACAGAGATTTAATACCAACAGAGATTACCTATATAGAAGCTGGAGAGCAGGGTAATTCCGATTCCTATCAAACAATTTTAATTTCCGGCAATATTGAAATAAAGTATGTTTACTCTTTAGGAATGGTAAAATCTTTGAATAATGTACTTCACTCAGTTATTTCTCAAAGTTATGATGGTTTTTACGAAGAGCGGCTTTTTCAATACAACGATTTTAGAACAAAGACAGCAGAAGTATTAAAAAGAGATGGTCTGGAAGTTTATTCAGAACACTTTAACTTCGATGAAAAAGGCCGCGTGGTTTGGGCTATTGATAAAATGGGTCTGGAAGTCTCCATTATCTATTATGAAGATTATGATGTTCCAAGAGAAACTATAAAAAAAGTTACAGTCGACGGTGTTTTACGAGAGTATAAGACTGAAAATATTATAGATGAATATGGAAG
>CBDVAD010000015.1:0-19948 GCA_965371875.1 uncultured bacterium | reverse complement strand
GGCTTCATGCTCATGAAAAAGCATGTCCCGCACAATTATTGGTAACAGCTCTTTCTTAATTAATTCTCACCGGAAAAAGCCAGATCAAATACTGATAAATCTTCAGATAATTTATTAAGAACTATAGAAACATCAAATTCAGAAATCCTCGAACAGTACCCTCCATCATTTATAAAAGAGAGAATTATCAGGAAACTTGACTATGAAAATAAAGCAGAACAAAAAAATCCTGTTTTCCGATCATATGCTCTAAGATTCATACCGATAGCAGCTGCATTGATATTCCTGACTCTCAATCTGGTTCAACCGGGTAAAGCCCCTCAGCCAAATAATATTGTCCGGGCAAAGGGTCTTACTCCGGAATTATCAGTATATATTGATGAGAATAATTCTCCTACAGAGTTATTTAATAATGATTTTGTTTCTGAATCTGACTTGATTCAGCTAACCTACAACGCTGCAGGGAACAAATATGGTGTTATATTTTCCATTGATGGTCGGGGAGTTATAACACTCCATTATCCGGAAAATAAAAGCAGCGCTCCCCTGATTGATCCTAACGGAAGTCATGCCCTCCCCTTCTCATATGAGCTTGACGATGCACCTGGATTTGAAAGATTCTATTTTATAAGTTCCAAACAGGAATTCAGTATTAGTACCATCCTTAAATCTGCTGAAAGCATTATAAAAGATGGCAGCGCAGCGACAATAGAAACTTTGGACTTAACCACAGAATTCGATCAACAAACTATTATTTTAAAGAAGGATCATTAAAATGAATATAAAACAGTCCTTTTTACTATTAACAATATTATTAATTGCTCTAGGCCTCCATGCAGAAGAGAATAATCCAACATTCAGAAGAATTGCTATATATGTAGGCTCAAATGACGGAGGTCAGGAAAGAATCAAGCTACTATATGCTGGAACAGATGCATTAGCTCTGCATGATGTAATGCAGGAATTGGGTGGTGTAGAGAGTAATGATAATTACCTTCTGTTCGATCCTGATATCAATAAAATTGAAACTACTTTTGATAAAGTAAAAAATGAATTGAATGATCCAGGGAACAATGAGCAGAGAACTGAGTTCTTCTTTTATTATTCAGGACATTCAGATGAACAGGGCTTACTCCTTGGGAATGAGCATCTCTCATATTCAGAGTTGAAACATATGATCACCAGTATGGGATCTGATGTAAACATTGCAATACTGGACTCATGTTCTTCCGGAGTATTTACACGATTAAAGGGAGGCGTACAAAAGGCACCATTCCTTGTAGATGAATCTGTCGACACAACCGGCTATGCCTTTCTTACCAGTAGTTCAGCCGATGAAGCCGCTCAGGAGTCAGATGCAATAGGTGCTTCATTCTTCACATATTACTTTATATCTGCACTCAGGGGCGCAGGAGATTCTACTCAGGATGGAAAAGTAACATTAAATGAAGCATTTAGTTTTGCTTCAAATGAAACACTTTCAAGAACATCAGAAAGTCAGGGAGGTGTTCAGCATCCTTCCTACAACATAAATCTTACAGGTTCGGGTGATCTTGTCCTGACAGATCTAAGGCTGGCTAAAGCAGGAATTAACCTGGATACAAAAATAGCCGGAAGAATATTTGTTAAAGATGAATCAGGAAGACTTGTTGCAGAACTATACAAAGATAATGGACTGCCGATGACAATCTCCCTTCCTCTTGGATCATACACAATTTCGGTTGTAAACAATAACGTCCTGACAGAAGCACGCATCTATCTGAATGAAAATAAAAAATATAATTTGTACAGCCATAGTTTCAGATATTTGCCCATGGGAAACACCAGGATAAGAGGAGATCAGGAAACGCCGGAAGAGGCATTAGTACATGTCTACGGTGAGCTTGGTATACTTAACGACAGTCGAATTATGGCCAGTAACAGAGTTCTGCATAATTATTCAATATCAGCTATTGGAAATGGCCATAGTCTGGATGGTGTACAAATCGGATTACTTAATTTCATAAAAGAAGATGTAAAGGGAGCTCAGATATCTCCTGTATTTAATATGATTGAAGGAGAAAACAACGGCGCACAGATTGCCGGAATTTTTAATATAAGTAACGGCAGCAATGCCTACCAGGGTTCAGGAATTTTCAATATAAGTGACAATAATATGAAAGGAGTCCAGACAGCCGGAATATTTAATATTGCAGCAGGTTATACTGATGGCGTTCAGGCTTCAGGTATATTTAATATATCTTCCGGAAAGATGAACGGTGTGCAGGGAGCGGGAATTTTTAATATCAATGAAAAAGAGGGAAATGGTGTTCAGTTAGCAGGTATATTTAATAACAGTGAAGGATTTTTTGACGGCTTTCAGGTTTCCGGCATATTCAATCGATCCGGTGGACACAAGGGATTCCAAACCAGTCTTGTAAATATCAGTGAGGATGTCGAAGGTCTCCAGATAGGACTTGTTAATTACGGAAGAAATGTAAAAGGGGTGCAGGTAGGTCTTATTAATATAAACAGAGATATCGAGGGTGTTCCTATTGGGCTTATAAATATTTCCCGTCATGGATTATCCCATATCAATACCTGGCAGGACAGCAGTGGTTTCACATATTTTGGTTATCAGGTTGGAGCCCGTAATATCTATACCCGCATTTTTGGTGGTGAATACACTGAGTCTGGAGGTTCACAACTTGTGACCGGTGTAGGCCTGGGTTACCATCTTAGTTTAGGACCTTTGTATATGGAAGCTGAAGCCTCTGTAAAACAGTTGAATTATGGAGAAAGTTTTTCCGACGCATTTAAAGAAGCATTTGCACCGGTTAATTCCAGAGTTTTCTTTTCAGGCCTGAGTATAAGCGGAGGTGTTGAATTTCTTGGATCTCTTGCGGTATTCGGAGGCGTAGCATGGGATGGTGAAATAATCGATGTGACTGACACTGTTCCGGTACTGCTGCAGACAGATAATTCTTTTACAGCAGAAATATTTACATCAGGATACAGGATGAAACTCTATCAGAAGTGGTTTTTGGGATTCAGATTGTAGAGAGAAATGAATGATGAAAAACTAAAAATTTGAGATTTGGTTATGGGTAGGGACAGGTCGAGACCTGACCCTACCCATTGCCTAAACTGTCTGACAGTAGTATATTATAGCTAGACTGGCTAGACAGGAGATGGATATTATGAACAATTCAAATACATGGCAGTTGCAAAATGCAAAGAACAAACTAAGTGAACTGATCAACATTGCAAGCGAGGGAAAACCGCAGCTGATCACAAAAAATGGCAAACCTTCTGTTTACGTAGTCAGAGCTGATGATATTAATCTCTACACGAATACAGAATCAATTAAAAAAGTAATTCTAACCTGCCCGTACAAAGGTTTTGAAATTCCGAGGGATAAGGATACAGGCCGGGATATTATTTTATGAAGTTTGTTCTCGATACAAATGTACTTTCAGAATTAACTAAGCAGGAACCGGATATAAATGTTCTGGAATGGTTTAATAATTGCCCTGAAGACAAGATGTACATCTCCTCGATTACCCTGGGTGAAATTGAAACTGGAATAAGCTCATTAGACCCTGGGAAAAAACAGAATAAACTAATGCTGTGGTTTGGAAGTCTGCAAAATAGTTTTAAGAACAGAATATTCCCGGTAGATGATATTACAGCAATCAGATGGGGAGAAATAAGGGGAAGTCTAAAACGGAAAGGAACAAATATACCGGTTATTGATGGATTGATTGCAGCAACAGCAATTACAAATAATGCAGTTTTAGTAACAAGAAACACAAAAGATTTCAATTTCCCCGGTATTGAAGTATTAAATCCATGGTTGGAATAAAATCGATTTAACTATATTTACCCTTGCATTAATATCATTTCCTATCTAACTTTTAGAGATCAAATAAAATAAAAGGCAGGAAAAAGATGGAATATCGAAATCTTGATCAGACACAGAGCTTCAACGATCTGAAAAATACGCCACTGGTTGATATTAAAACTGAATTAACTGAAGAAAAGATAAATAAATACGAAATTAAAACAGGCAGCAGTATTAAATTTAATTATGCTGCCCTTCCTGTAAACGATAAAATACTTGATATTCTTACAAATTTGAGCGCCGAACAGGCTCTTATAGAAAAATACAAGCTGATTCTAAAGGGTGAGACAATGAACCCGGGTGAATCCAGAAAAGTTCTTCACCATCTTACAAGGATTGATCCTATTGCGCCTGTTATTTTTGAAGAGCAGAATTTACGGGACTTTTACAAAGAGCAGCAGGAACGTATAAACATTTTTGCAGGCAAAATACATTCTGGTCAGATTAAAGGTTCTACAGGTGTAAAGTTTGATACTGTTATCCAGATAGGTATCGGCGGTTCGGACCTGGGACCAAAAGCAATATATATGGCCATGAAAGAGGTTGTCGGCGAAAAAGCTATGATGGATGCAAATTTTATTTCAAATGTTGATCCCGATGATGCAGCATCTGTTCTGAATAAAGCAAACCTTGATTCTACACTGTTTATCCTCGTATCAAAAAGCGGAACAACTCAGGAAACCCTTGCAAACCGTGATCTGGCTATAAAATGGATGGGAAAAAAGAACCCGGATTTAATTCCGTCAAAACATATGATAGCTGTTACAAGCGCGGGGAGCCCTTTGGCAGACTCGGATAATTTTCTTGACAGTTTTTATATAGATGATTTTATTGGAGGGCGATATTCATCTACAAGTGCAGTGGGAGGTGCAGTTCTTACCCTGGCATTTGGTAAAGAGGTGTTTAGAGAATTTCTGGTTGGTGCTGCAGAGTCTGATAATAATGCCCTGAAAGAGGATATTAAAGAAAATGCAGCAATGATGGATGCTCTGATTGGTGTATACATGAGGAATGTTCTTGATTACAGAGTTTCAGCGGTACTTCCCTACAGTCAGGGAATGTCCCGGTTCCCTGCACATCTGCAGCAGCTCGATATGGAAAGCAATGGAAAGAGTGTAAATCGCAGGGGAGACCCCGTTGACTACCAGACAGGACCGGTAATATTCGGAGAACCTGGAACAAACGGGCAGCACTCCTTCTATCAGCTTCTTCATCAGGGAACGGATATTATTCCTCTGCAGTTTATAGGTTTTAAAGAATCCCAGCAGGGCGTAGATTTAACAATAGACGGTACTACAAATCAGACTAAGCTGAATGCTAATCTTACAGCTCAGATCATTGCATTCGCTAAAGGAAGTGAAAACCAGAACCCAAATAAGAATTTCAGCGGAGGACGACCATCTTCTCTTTTGTACGGTAATAAACTGACTCCCGGTACACTGGGATCAATACTTGCACACTTCGAAAACAAGGTAATGTTTCAGGGATTTCTCTGGAATGTAAACTCTTTTGATCAGGAAGGTGTTCAGCTTGGAAAAAAACTGACCAATCAGATACTCTCGGGTAAATCGAGTGATAATTCGCTAAAAGCTGTAGCAAAGAAGCTGGGAATATAGTGCTTCGATATGCTGCTACGCAGCTACTCAGCAACCGGAAAAGGTTATTAGGCTGTCAGGTTTATGAATTGGATAAAAAAAACCCTCCAGGGAAAAGGAGGTCAAAACCCTGGAGGGAACATCTAAAAGGAGGTCAATGAAAAAGTTTTTTCTCTTTTTACTGCTCTTACATAAACACTAACAACTGTAACTCCAGGTAGTTACACTTTTTTCAGCTTTTTTCAAAAATTTTATTCAGGCAGATACAGGATCTGCCCCTTACATTGTAAAGGCGTTACTCATATGTACAGGCTGTCTGGTATTTTCCAGAACATCCCGCCACAGGCTGCCTTCCTGTTCAACATACTTCCTTGAAGTTACTGCAATTTTAATTGGTAAATGTACAAAGGTATTATTTACAAGGCCTATTAAAATTTTTGTCTTTCCTGCCATCGCTGCATGAACTGCATGAGCGCCCAATCTTGAACAGTAAATAGAATCATTTGGATTAGCCGGTGCGCTTCGTATAATATAACTGGGATCTATATATTTAATATTTACCTCAATACCCTCTTTTTTAAAATATTTTTTTATTTCATCTTTTAAGAACAAACCTATATCTGCAAGTTTTTTATTACCTGACTTATCTTTTCCCTCGATTTTCTCAACCAGTTTTTGACCGGCGCCTTCTGCAACAAGTATTACAGCATGCTTTCTACTTAAAATACGTTTTTTAAGATGACTCAGAAAACCATTTTCTCCTTCCAGATCAAAAGGATTTTCAGGGATTAAACAGAAATTCACATCACTCATTGCAAGGGCAGTGTGAGCTGCAATAAAACCTGAATCCCGCCCCATAACTTTGACAAGACCTATACCGTTTACTGCATCATGAGCTTCCACATGAGCGCCTCTGACGGCTTCAACAGCCTTGGCTACTGCAGTCTCAAAACCAAAAGATCTTTGTATAAAATTAAGATCATTATCAATTGTTTTCGGTATACCAACAACTGCAATTTTTAATTTCCTTTTCTCTAATTCCTCTGCAATATCAACTGCCCCTCTTTGCGTGCCATCTCCCCCAATGGTGAAAAGCATATTGATATTCATCCGCTCAAGAGCATCCGCTATCTCTTCAACCCTATCTCCTCCGCCCCGGGAGGATCCAAGGATAGTTCCGCCCTTCATTTGAATATCATCAACAAGAGAGGGAGTCATTTCTATGGTAGGGAAATTACTATCTGCAAGAAAACCTCTGTAACCATTCCGGATGCCGGTAATACGTCTTACATCATAGCTGTACCATAGACAGCGCACAATTGCTCTTATTACATTATTTAATCCGGGGCACAACCCGCCGCAGGTAATAATTGCAGCATGTACATGAGCAGGACTGAAAAAAATCTTTTCCCTTGGCCCCGCAAGTTCCAGTTGATTTCCTTCTGCACTTACAGAATCTGATGCATTAAAAATTCTGATTTTATTAAGAACACCCTCATCATCACTTACATAATTCGCAATCGAATCACCTCTGATATTTGACAATTCTATTGGAGATTGAATATTTGCCTCCCCAAGGGTTGGAGTTGTAAAATCGTATTTTTCATCCATGATATACCTCTTCTTCCAGTTATCAGTTAACAGTTATCAGTTATTTGAGTATCAATTTATATTTAGTTTAAAGGTTGAGTTCCGTGATTGCAAGCACTTTACAGTGAACAGTTAGCAGTTAGCAGTTATCAGATTCTGCTCACTGATATCTGTTTACTGTTTACTGTTTACTGTTCACTGTTACTTCGAAGTGAGTATCTCTATTCCGTTCCAGTCTTTAGATGGTGCCTTTTTGATATACTGTTTACACCTTTCAATGTATATACCTGCAATATAATCATTTGGAATCAATTTCCGGACCGCCATATAATACTTGGCTGCTCTAAGAAATTCTCTCTTGTAATAGAGTTTCATTGCGGTCTCATGGTATGTCCAGCCTTTTTCTACCTGAGGCGAAATACTGCGTTTTGCAGAATAGATCTTTACACCTTCGGTTTTCCCTTTTACCTGTACTATATCCAGCATCCTGCATGGCAGCTTATCCTGAACTTTCCTATAGATGGATTCAGAAAAAATAACATCCTGATGATACTGCTTTGTCAGGCTTTCCAGACGGGATGCCAGGTTTACAGGATCTCCTATTATTGTATAGTCCATCTTTTTCTCAGAGCCCATATTTCCAATTGTAACATAACCGTAATTAAGGCCTATACCAGTTTTAAACGGATTTTTACCATCATCTATCAGTTCTTTATTAAAAATTAATAGAGCTTCCTGTATCTCGAGAGCTGCATAGACAGCCTGTACTGCATCATCAGGGCGTTTCTTCGGAGCTCCGAAAAATGCCATTGCCGCATCGCCTATATATTTATCTACAATACCATTATTATGACTTGTTATAATATCTACCAGAATTTCAAAATATCTGTTTAGAACTTCTACAAGCTGATCGGGTCTGTACTGTTCAGAAATTGTAGTAAATCCTCTGATATCTGTAAACAAAATTACAATAAGCCTCATATCGCCTACAAGCATCTTTTCCGGATTTTCAAAGATAGATTCAATTACATCTTTGGGCACATATCTTTCAAATATTGTCCTTACTTTATGCTCATTTCTCTGGGCAATAACAGTTTTTAAAGCAAACTGTTTTATCTGACGATGTGCTTTTTCCAGCTCTCCCACCATGATGTTAAAAGTCTGTGCAAGAGATCCTATTTCATCCTTGTACTCAACCGGTACTCTTCCCGACATATCACTGGTTATAATAATTTTTTTCATTGCAAGCACTATTTTAGTCATAGGTCTTGTTAAAAACCCTGAAAAATAGATGAGTAAAATAATTGAAACAAGAATAGTAGCAGCAAGTACAACAGCTGTCCGTTCCAGAATGTCACGACTTTCTTTATAAAAAGCCTCTTCATCTTCCGTTACAAGGATATACCAGCCAAAAGGTTCAAAGAAAAAACCATAACCAACCCGACTTTTCTGGTTAACCCTCATACTCTGCCAACCGGAAATACCCTCTTTCTGATATGTAAAAAGAGCAGACTTCTCCTCTATTCCAAGTTTAAAATCAGAAGTTGCAAGCACAACATTCGAATCCTCATCAAGAGCGAATATAAGCTCTGTCCTGCTCTTTACTATAGAAGCTGCATATGACTGAATTGCTTTCTTGGCCGCATCAACATAAGCGTCTTCCTCTGACAATCCATTTGAAACAAGCAGATTCCACTGATTGTCTGCATAATTCAGAAGTTCCTCTGATTTAAAAGACATGAAACTTATGGCAATTCTTGTAATACCGCTTCTTGCAGAAAACGAGGAGATAGTTGCCGTAATAACCATTGATGATATCAGCAATGGAAGGACGACAAGAATTATTTTAGTTTTAATACTCAAGATTTCACCTTTAGGCCTAAATAAAGACCGATGAGTTAAAGTTCTTCAATTAAAAAGATCGGAAGAAATAATAACATCCTTAACATCACTATAGTATAAAAATATTCTTTCTTTAGAATACTTTAGAATAGATTTTCAAAAGCCGACAATAATTAGGATATATTCTAATAATATGGGGATTTTCATTGAGTGAGATAATTCAGAGTCAGCCTGACGATATTCAAATTACTGGACTGGAAGGGCATTCAGAAAAAGAGAAGCAGGAAATTTTACGTGAAATTGATCAAATCACCGAACAAAACCGTTTAACAGTAACGGATGAACTTTTTAAAATAACACCTTTAAAGAAAGGTGGGACCCTGCCTTTGGTTATCAATATTCTGGGCATAATTGCAATAATCACCAGTTTCTACTTTACAAACAGATACTTCCAGGAACAGGAACAAACTATGGCAATAGAAGATTCTTCATATGAGTCTACAGAAGGAAGCGTAATAGAAGAGTTAAAACGCCAGGCAGAAGAGAAACTTAATGATAAAGAAAAAGAAATTGCAGATATACAGGTGGAACTTGCCAGGCTTGATGAACAAAGTGCAATTTTAAAAGAAAATATGGACAGCCAGATAAGGGATAAGGAACTTGAGTTACGTTCCGAAATGGAAGCAGCACTTGCAGATGAAAGGACAAGACTGCAGGGTCAGGGTATTTCAACGGTAGAACTGGAAAAAAAGTTACTGGAATTCCAGACAACAAGAGAAAATGCATTTGAAACAGAGATAGCGGATTTTAAAAGCAAATCTGAGGCGGCAATAAGAGAAAAGGAAGAGGAACTGGCCAAAGCAAAACAGGCTACCCAGGATTTTCTTGAACAGGTTAACCGTGAAAAAGCCTCAATTGAGGCTGATACAGCACAGAGAGAAGCTGAGCTAATAAAACAGTTTGAAGCAGAGAAAGAAACCCTTACAAGAGAATCTTCTGAAGCTGCTCAAAAGCTAAAGGAACTAAGTGAATTACAAAAAAATGAACAGCTTTTCCAGGATCAACTGACCGGTTCATATAATTCTATAATTGAATCTATTAAAGCAGGTAATTATCCGGAAGCAAAGATAAGTATAGGTGATGTCAGAAATCTTCTGGATGATCAAAATATAACAAGACTGCCCTCTATCAGCAAAAGGAAAAATGTAGAGCTGTATTTCCTCGATTCCCTGGAAAAGGAAATTCAGCAGGCAGGAGTAAGGGATACTACCGATTTTACATCTTTGACCAGAGCTGCAGAAGTTCTGTTATCTGCACGGCAAAGTGTGGAATATGGTGCTGCTGCTGAAGCAGAAGGCAATCTGTACGATGCAAAACGTTTTTATAATGAAGCATTATCAATACTTCCCCAAATTTCAAGAGCAGTAGAAAATTTGAGTACAATAGATGCAAGTGACAGAACTGCAAGATCCAGAGAATACCTTTTACTGGCTAATAAAGCTGCCGACGGCGGACAGTTTAATGAAGCCGTAAAACAATACAGAGCCGCTGCCATTGGAACCGTACAGGACAATCTGGACACTGCTCTTACAACTGCCCTAAATGGAATAGAGAGGGTACTCGAACAGGAAAAAGATGATCTGACTGCTTCAACTAAAAAGACTATAACTGAATTAAGTTCAGAACTTAGTGATTATGAAGAAACAATAAAGAGACTTACCTCCAATCTTGAAACAATAGAGAATAGCAATGCCGAACTCGAATCTGAAAAAGATAATCTTGAGGAGATGGTTGCAGGTATTGATACAAGAGAGGAAGAGCTTACTAATAATATAGAAGATCTAACCAGAAGAATAGAAGAGTCCGCATCGACAATTGAACAGCTTAATCAGAAAACGAAAGAATCAGCTGAAACAATTGCCACCCTTAATACAGAAGCAAAAAAATCTGCTTTTTCCATAGAAGCTCTTACAACAAGAGCAGCCAGGGCAGTTGACAGAGCAGAAATACTGGAAAAAGAACTTAATGATGCGGTTAATCAGATTGTTGAACTGATTAACTAGGCTGAAGGCTACAGCCTGATTTTTTAAAGAGTTGCGAATTCCTGTTTTTTCATCTAAAATGAATACATGAAAGATAAAATGGCTAATATCCTGAAATTCATACCTGAGATGGAAGAAAATCTGAAAGAAATTAGAGATGTCCTTCTTACAAACCTGGTAATGCTTGGAGAAATTCCATCTCCAACTTTTCAGGAACAACCCAGAATGAATTTCCTTGTCCACAGATTTAATCAGTACAATCTACTAAACTGTTCAACAGATGAAATTGGAAATGGTCTTGGAATTCTTCCTGGTAAATCGGGAGAGAGAAACATACTTCTTGTTGCTCATATGGATTCGGAATATAACGATAAGGAAGACCATGCTATTTCTATCCAGCCTAATTCAGTTACCGGACCAGGTGTTGCCGATAACGCTCTGGGTCTTGCTGTAATTGCTTCCCTGCCCTACATATTGGAAAAAATGAATATTGAGCTGAATTCCAATCTTATACTGATGGGATCGTCAAGAAGTCTGGGGGCTGGTAACCTGGAGGGAATACGGTTTTTTCTGGATAATACTGATATTAATATCTCTACAGGCCTGTCTGTAGAAGGTGTACGACTGGGAAGACTTAGTAATTCTGCTGTAGGAATGGCCAGATGTGAAGTCCACTACTGGGTCCCGGAAGGATATGACTGGACACAGTTCGGGGCCGTCAGTTCCATTGTCACTCTGAATGAGTTTATTAATCGTATTCTTGAGATCCCCATTCCACAAAAGCCGTCTACAAATATATTTTTCAGTTCTATTACAAGCGGCCGGGGATTCAGCAAGGTTTCTACAGAGGCAGAACTTAAATTTGAAATTCAGAGTGAATCGGAAGAGATGGTAGAACAGTTATTACAACAGATCAACAATATAGCAGTTGAGATTGCATCAAAAACATCTTCCAGGGTTGTTGTCAAGGAACTCGCCAGACGAAAACCCGGAGGAATTGATTTTTCCCATCCTCTTGTAACAAATGCACGCAGAATTATGGAAACCATGGATATAAAACCAAGAATTACTCCAAGTATGTCGGAACTCTCTGCATTCATCGATGCAGGTATTCCTGCCCTGACAATAGGTATTTCAAGTCTTGAGACAGCCAGTAAAACAACAGAATCGGTAAAAATTGATCCTATGTATAAGGGACTTGCTCAATTACTCAGCCTGCTGATAGCAATTGACAAAGGATACTGTGATGAAAATTGATAAGTGGATCAGGGAAAATACATATCATCACTCAGCTTTTGAGGATTTGGAAAAACTTGTAGAAGAAAAAAAGAAACAGAATCTAAAAATTTCCCTTTGTATCCCCACTCTGAATGAGGAAAAAACAATTGGAAAGGAAATTGTTCTTTTTAATTCTGAACTTATGACAAGATTCCCCTTACTGGATGAAATTGCAGTAATAGACTCCGGATCTGTAGACAATACACTGGAGGTAGCAAAGTCATTTGGTGCTGATACATACCTGGCTTCAGAAATACTTCCCAATCTGGATAATAAGAAAGGAAAAGGAGAAAATCTCTGGAAAGCAATTTACCAGCTTAATGGTGATATTATTGTCTACATTGATGCAGATATTAAAAATATTCATCCCCGTTTTGTTTACGGATTACTGGCACCCCTGATTTACAATAAAAAAACAAAATATGTTAAAGCCTTCTATGACAGACCATTGGCATTTTCAGAAGGAATAAGACCGTCAGGAGGAGGCAGAGTAACTGAAATTCTGATAAGACCGCTGTTCAGCCTGTTTTTTCCGGAACTTTCTGCCATTATCCAGCCCCTTTCCGGTGAATATGCTGTCAGAAGAGAGGTTCTTGAAAAATTACCCTTCCCTATTGGATACGGTGTGGAAACAGCTCATCTTCTTGATATCTACAGGGAATACGGGATGGAAGCATTTGCACAAACTGATCTTGATCAAAGGGTGCATAGAAATCAGGAAACAATCAGTTTAGGAAAGATGGCATTTGGTATTCTACAGACATTCCTTCTTAGAATGAAGTCCTATGGTATGATGACAGATATACCAGAATTAAGTACAATACTCAGACAGTTTCAGGCACATGATGATGTATTTGAATCTATAGAACTGGAGATTATTGAGGAGGAGCGTCCTCCCATGATAACAATACCGGAATATTTGAAAAAAAGAGGAATTAAATGATAAGACTGATAATTCATATACTTACACTGATTGTTCTTGCAATTTTTATTGCTCTGAATGTATCTTATGAGACATCAATAAATCTCTTTGGATTTAAGTATGATAACATTTCTACAGTTGCTGTTATTATAATATCACTGGTTACCGGTGTATTATATTCTTTCGTCTACTACCTTCTTACATATATCAGTAAATCGGAAAAACTAAAGATAAGAAACAAAAGTAAGCAGGCAAAGCTAAAAGAGAAAGAGCTTAAGGACAAGGAAAAGAATATACACAAGGCCATTGAAGAAGGCGTGAGGGAATCTATTCCCGACAAAGAAGATCCTGTCGAGCTGGAACTTTTAGATGCTGAGAAAAAGAAAAAATCACCTTTAAAACTTTTTAAAGGGAAAAAAGATAAGTAAGCAGGGGAATCCCATCCAATTATCCTTGCGTTTTTTTGAACAGATAACTATAATTCATTTACTCATAATATCAGTGCGGAGGAATCGTGCTTAGTTTACTCGAAAATTCGATCTTATTGACAGTAATTTTCTCGACATTTACAGCTCAGGCATTAAAATCACTTATTATACTCATATTGGATAGAAAACTAATCTTAAACAGAATGATTGAAACAGGAGGAATGCCCTCTTCCCATTCAGCAACCGTTGCAGCGCTGGCCACCTCTATGGGGCTTGTCTACGGATGGAACAGTCCGCATTTTACCATATCCATGGTACTGGCAGGTGTTGTAATACATGATTCTACAGGAGTAAGAAGAGCAGCAGGACGACATGCAGAAATACTGAATGATATTACCAAAGAACTGGCACATCTCTTTACACGTGGTTATGAGCCCAGAGTTCTTAAAACCCTTTTGGGTCACACTTATCCCCAGGCTGTTGCAGGGACTATTCTTGGTATAGGTATTGCGTTTGCGGTTTTTAGATAGGGATTGATAATATGATTGACCTTTTATTAAAAAGACGAAGTGCAAGAAAGTTCACATCACAAAAAGTGGAACCGGAAAAAATTGAAAAACTATTGCAGGCAGCCCTGTTAAGCCCGACTGCGCGAAATCTTCACTCATGTGAATTTATAGTAATTGAAGATGAAAAAATGATTAAAAAACTTGCTGAATCCAAACCCCACGGTGCGGATTTTCTAGCCTTGGCTCCTTTAGGGATAGTCATTATAGGTAATACTGATACTACAGATGTATGGGTAGAGGATGCATCCATTGCTGCAATAAATATACAGATGGAAGCAGAAAGTCTTAACCTGGGTTCATGCTGGATACAGATTAGAAACAGACACTTTTCAGAATCCATAACCGCAGATAAATACATAAAAGAACATCTGGATATTCCTGCAGAGTATAAAGTCGAAGCAATCATTGCAATTGGCTACAAGGATTCACCATCAAATGATCATACTTTGACATCTCTGGACAGAAATCGAATACATACAGAAAAGTTCTAAGCTCAAACCAGGACAATAATATGGAGTACACAGGTGGATGATAATAAAATAAAAAATGATCAGAACTGCTTCTGCTGCGGAGAGGATAATGATAAAGGTCTAAAGCTGAAGTTCGCATATCCTGAAGAGGGTAAAGCAGAAACAAGTTTAATAATTCCACAATACCTGACAGGCTGGGAAAACCTGACACATGGAGGTCTTATATCCATGCTTCTTGATGAAACCATGGCCCATGCTTGTATAGGTTCCAAACTGATTGGAGTTACAGCAGAGTTAACAGTCAGATTTAAAAAACCACTTCCTGTGGGTACAGAAGTATTTGTCAGCGGCAAAGTGACGGATGTAAAAGGGCGAATAGCTCTAACCTCAGGTAAAATTACTGATAATGACGGCACGGTTTATGCCACCGGGAAAGCCAGATTTATCAGCGCAGGTTAATCCGGCAAACCAATATTTCCTTAATAAAATATTTCAACTCCTTAGACTATTATATGGAAGGGGGTGTATTGCAGTAGAGACGCGATTAATCGCGTCTCTACGGTAAATACCAAAAAACGCACCCCCTGGCTCCAGCCCTGCTGTTTCCGCTTCTTCTTTCCGGCTCCGTACCTCCGCCGGCGAAGCGGGCAGGTCTTACACCACCCCCTTTGCATGAGCAAAAAAATGTTATCATTGACACTCCATAAGTTTCTATGATAATTTTTTTGAACACAACGGGCTGTAGCGCAGGGGTTTAGCGTACGTGTCTGGGGGACACGGGGTCGGCAGTTCAAATCTGCCCAGCCCGATAGTAAAGGCAGATTACTTTTGGTCGTCTGTCTTTTTTTATGCTTGTTACATGCTGGGGAACCTGTATGTTTTCGGATTGTCTTTAATTCATTTTTTTATAATAACACAATAAGAAAACATGAAGGCCGTGGAGAATTAGCTGTAATTCTCAGTCCCAACCCGATAACGAAACATTATGATGTAAAGTCTACTGATTTATTAAACGATCAATCTTCTTCAATACAAGTATCATTTCATCAAAAGAATAAGGAAGATGACCTGGCGATAAATATACTCCCGATCTGTTGAACTCATATCTGGATTAAATAGAAGAGGTGTATTCATTATTAATTCCTATATTGAAAATAAGATTTTAGCCCAGTGGAGCTTTCGACCAAATGACATAACAAGTTGCTCTTGAGCATTCGAACTTAACTCGAAAAAGATATTTCTAATATTCCGAAGCTGCTTTCTTGACTCAAACTCTCCTAAGTACTCAAGAGATATCCATAGAAGTATGACTCTTTCTTTTTCTTCTTTACTGATGCCTTTAATTGTTTCTTCTGCTCGTTTCAAAGCCCGCGAATAGTGTATATTGATATCTACGTTATTTACCTTAAAAGGTGCAATCCGTCTTGTTGTTACATAGGTATAGCTCATTGATAGTTGAGTTGAAAGACCAAGTGCATTGAGTACCGAAGTCCCATAAGGGTAAACATTTGCTCCATTATTTTTAGCTGTAACTTGAACAACCTTACCGGGTTCAACAGGAATTGCTCCAAAACGACTCATCCTAGGACGTGCGTAAACACCTTTTTTCACGTGTACAATCTCATTGGACTCAGTGAGTTTTTTAAGAGCATGATTGACTGTATCTTTTTGTGTTGCCCCTACCCGGGAAACAACGGTATCAAATGTAAATACAGTACCACGGCTTAATCGCTTTACATATGATTCAACTCTTGATACTACTGTAGCCATCATTATCCCTCCTGGGTTGCATTGGCGAGCAGCAAGGACGCATAGCCGAGCAACAGACGAAGTCTGTGACCAGGCAACGAAGTTGCGACCAGCCTTTTAAATTCAATAAACTGTACACAGACAATATACTACTTTATAACATACAATTCAATAAAATGTACATAGAATATTCTTATAGTAATGTCGAAACCACTAAATAGCAGGTAGTTGCTTAGCATTGAAAGCTGTCTGGAATAATAAGAGTAAATATCTTCTTTATAGAAGTATTCTCAATTATAGTAGATTTCCTTTTCAATTTTCTCAGATAAGTTACACATTGGGTTTCTCCTTTACTTTTTTAAAATATTCAAGATTAGTTTACCAACCTGGAAAATGCTGGATATCAAGCATCGACAACAGTTGAAAAAGCACTCGACCTATACTGAAGTTTGAATACCAGTGTTCATTGACAGCAGCATTTCAACTACTCTTCACTATCAGGCACATCAATCTCTTTATAAGTATCTTTCATCCTGGCGAGAAGAACCTCTGGATCTTCTGTCAAGAGTCCCTGGAGGTCTTCGCGCCCGCTTGCCACTGCAGACTCTATCGCCCCCCAGACTTTCATGTGTCGTTCCGCGTTGCTGGCGAGGGACCATTTTGCAGTATCGGCGGCAAGCATCAGAACAGGATTGCTGCTGGAAGATATGTAACGGGTCGTTTCGATTAGCTTATCAATAAAACGTATGTCGCCGCTTGCAAAGTACGCTCCCCAACACTCGTCGTTATTCGATACTGATGGCGGATCATCGATCAGAGCATCAATTGAGTTAGAAAGCTCTATCACCCGTGTTTGAACGTCCGCGTTTTTTATCTCAGAAGCCCACTCCTCTGCCCTATCCGGATACTTCGAAAAGATCACAGCCATAAAAGGGGCGAACGTTTTTTGTGCATATAAATCATCCAAATAACCGCCAGCTACAACCGCACGAATGAACGAAACGATGTCGTCCTCTGGCTTTGGAGATAGATAATAAGAGTGAAGGAATTCACTAACAAAGGTTTCTTCAGAATAATACCCAGCATCTTTTTTTTCGACCGAATCTTCTGCGTTCTCTCCAACATGGATCTCCGGCGGATCTGGCTCTTCACCGTAATGCGCAACAATATCCACATACCGCCTTTTTAGTATGCGATAGTGACCATCGCCAGTAGGCTTGGCGTTAATCCAGTACGGCCCCCTAATCTTGATTCTTTCATCATGACAAGCAAAAACCTGATCAAGCAACCTGATTCCCTGGCCATCGATTCCATCAAAAGGTCCTGCTTCCATTCTAACCAGTTGTCCCTGCTCGATGGTAAACCAAAGGCGGACCCGAGCATTTAAGCTCGCAGTCCCCCAATTCGAAGACCAGGTCTCTTCCTCCGATCGAGGTAGGCCAAAATCGAATACAGCGTAATTCGAGTCTTTTTTGCCTTGTACTGTTCCAGTTGATAATATGGCAGCTTGAGCAATTGCAAGAGCCGGTACAGTGGTCAATACCTGGTTCAATGGATCAAGTGCTTCCCGGTCGAATTGAATCCAAAAAGGCATAGTCCGCCAGGCTTTTGAACCTCTACAAACCCACGAATCGTACAGCCATTTCGATCTTTCCGGATCGAACATCTTTTGTGTTACATGAAAATCTGTCTTCGCGATATCTGCACGCCAATACATTGCTACATTGAATGATTCCTGTAGCAGAGGGTCGCTTGGACTCAGTACTTGAGTTATTGAACAATATGATTTGACTTTGCGATTTGTTTCGACATATTTTGCAAGTTCTAACTGTGTATTTGGTACAATTGAAATCTGTTCGGTTGTCTGATCAGTCAGATTAAGCATTTCAGATAGCAGTTCAGATGGCCTCTTCTTTTCTTCCATTTCAGTACCTCCTGGCTGACCTGAAGGCTTCGAATATGCTAATATACTGCTTGCTGTTTCATTGAATTAAGCTTCTGTTAGAAGCTCACCTTCAAATTAGTTATATTTGATATTGTAATCCCTTGCAGTCTGAATCATCAAGCTGCCATTTGCAGATATAACCTCATTTTGTGGTTAATCTCTCAGCACGACTGAAAAATCAGTGATAGACACACTGTTCCATTTTAGATTTTTCGGATGATGAGATTTCTCAGCTAAGGTAAATGATAATTTTTCTAACCCAATATGACAATTTTTAAAACAAATTTACTTTTTTAAATTGCGAAATTACAGCTGCAAATAAAGATACAGATGTTCCATGGTATTATATCGATGAGATTGGTATTGATCAAAAATCTGAATTTGAATATGGCTATAAAGACTTTTTAAATAAAAAGCGAAAGGAAGCATTTCGGACTGGTACTGCTTTTGGTGTTACTGTAGGAATACTCAGTATTGGTTTGCTTGTGGAGCTATCTAGATAAGAATCAAGGGTAATTGATATAGTTACGCTTTATTCTAAGTATCAATGACACCATCATTTTTAAGAGGAATGCTATTATTTTTCACGTGATATATAAACATCATTCCAGGTTAAATTCAGCAAAAAAAGAAAATCGGGATAGAGTAGGTTCTCTACAGCACGAGATGGACGCATCCTGAATGTGAAATTCAGATCTAAATCAAAACCTTTTGTGCTGTTCCGGGAGGTGATACCAGCCAATAGTCCATATCCGCATCCTGTCGAAACATTCAGCATAGAAACAGAGCCTTCGACTCCTCCTCGAAATGATAACTTTTCTGAGAGGAAATGTTCCATAGCAGGAAGGAGTGTACCATAATAGTATGGTCGATCATAACTTATATTATTAATCTGCTTGATTATTAGAAAAGTATTATTATCGTTAAATGAAAGTGTGATAGTGCTTTCCAAAAATAATGGCGAGGATGTTTCTTTGGCAACTTGAAGGGTGTTAGTATCAAGTATATCGTAGGTGTCATTGTTAAAACCTATCCTGGAATCGAAGAATAAACTTTCATCAGTATTCCGGTACAGGAATCCCAAATTTCCAGAAAAAACTACCTCATTATTCCAAAACATGAAGATTTCAGCTAATCCATCACCACCATCTGCTCGAGTAAACAAACCTATTCCAAAACCCAGAGCCCATCGATTAGTGACTGCATATCCTATATCCAATATAGCTCCAAAAAAATCTCTTGAATTAGTATAGTCTGTGGTGTATTGATCTTCCCATGGTCTGTCATAAAGACCAGATATCATTGTATCAATTCGTATCCCAAAATTAGATCCAAGAGGAAAGGCATAACCGAAGTGGCTGCTGTATGTTAGTTCTGATAAATACTTATTCTCCGCAAATGATGTCATATTGACAGATTGGATAGGATTGTGCGTTAAAATGGGATACACAGGTGCACTGATAGATACATGAATTGAGTCAGTACGCATAATAGTAAGCGGTAATTCTTACCTCACTTCCTTTAATTGTTTCGAAGAAACGTTAAATGGCAGAAGGGCAGCATAATCTTCAGAGGTCTGACAGTAAGGAATTTTCCTAAAAATATAATTCAAATATTCAAATGCCGATAAATTAT
>CBDVAD010000014.1:0-20497 GCA_965371875.1 uncultured bacterium | reverse complement strand
CAAAGACTGGAATGATTAACTAAATTATATTAAGATAGCTGCTAAACATTTAGATAACAGGAATAATTAATGGAAGAAAATAACGTAACAATTGCTGGAAATTTTATAGAGAAGATAATAGAAAAGGATATTGAGAATAATAAGAATAATGGTCAGGTGATAACAAGGTTTCCTCCTGAACCTAATGGATATCTTCATATTGGACATGCAAAATCTATTTGTCTTAACTTTGGCCTGGCTGAAAAATATAATGGAACATGTCATCTGCGCTTCGATGATACTAATCCTGCAAAAGAAGAAGTTGAATACATAAAATCAATTAAAGAAGATATCAAATGGCTTGGTTTTGACTGGGGAAAGCATGAGTACTATGCATCCGATTACTTTGACAGATTGTATGAAATTGCGGTAAAGATGATTAAGGATGGAAATGCTTACGTAGATAGTCTTAGTCCTGAAGAAACAAGAGAATACCGGGGAACTCTTACTTCTCCAGGAAAGAATAGTCCGGACAGAGACAGATCGGTTGAAGAGAATCTGGACCTTTTTGAAAAGATGAAGAATGGTGAATTTGAAGATGGGAAGTATCTTTTAAGAGCAAAAATAGATATGTCTTCTCCAAATTTAAACATGAGGGACCCGGCATTATACAGAATAAAAAGGATGAATCATCACAGGACAGGAGATAAGTGGTGTATCTATCCTATGTATGACTTTACCCATCCATTATCAGATGCTTTTGAAGAGGTCACCCATTCTGTCTGTACTCTCGAATTTGAGGATCACAGACCCCTGTATAACTGGTCTGTAGATGAATCAGGAGTACCTGCAAAACCTCAGCAGATTGAATTTGCCAGGCTTAATCTTAATTATACAATTATGAGTAAAAGAAAATTACTTACCCTGGTTGAAGAGGGGTATGTATCAGGATGGGATGACCCAAGAATGCCGACTATTTCCGGTATAAAAAGAAGAGGTTATACTCCTGAATCTATTCGTGATTTTGCATCCAGAATCGGTATTGCAAAATCAAACAGTACTGTGGATTTTGCCCTTCTTGAACACTGTCTAAGGGAAGATCTTAATGTAAAAGCAAAGAGGGTGATGGCTGTCCTTGATCCACTAAAAGTGGTTATTACAAACTATCCGGACGATAAAACAGAGATGATGGAAGCTGAAAATAATCCTGAAGATGAAAATATGGGAAAACGGGAGATTCCTTTTTCCAGAGAGATCTACATTGAAAAAGATGATTTTATGGAAAATCCCCCTAAAAAATATTTCCGTCTTTCTCCAGGCAAAGAGATCCGCCTGAAACACGCCTACTATATAACCTGTACTGAGGTGATAAAGAATCCTGATACAGAAGAGATTACAGAGATCCACTGTACCTACGATCCTGAATCACGAGGCGGCTGGACCGAAGATGGAAGAAAGGTCAGAGGAACCAGCCACTGGGTATCAGCAGCTCATGCATTTGAAGCTGATGTAAGATTGTATTCAAACCTGTTTACGAGTGAAAATCCGGAAGCAGCCACAGGCAATTTCCTGGATGATATATCACCGGATTCTCTGGAAGTTCTGAAGGGATGTAAACTGGAGCCGTCCCTGGAAAAAGCATTGCCTGGTGATTTTTTTCAATTTCTAAGAAAAGGATATTTCTGCCCGGACAGTGAAGACTCAAAACCAGGGGCACCTGTTTTTAACAGAACAGTTTCCATGCGTGACACCTGGGCAAAGCTTCAAAAAGCTGCACAGAAGGCACAGAGCAATTAGGCAGGGGTAATTAATGAATACACCAAACTTTGAAAACAACCCTTTCGGGGATACAGAAGTCGATTACCCGGCCAGGGTTGTAATGAAGGCCATAACACACAACACGTATACAATCAAGGAACAGAAATCTGCTATAACAGGGGTTCTTGATTCTCTGGGACTTAAAGCTTTTGACTGGAAAAAGAAAGAGAGTAATGCAGGGAAATATGTGAGCCACTCGTTTACTGTGAAAATTGCAAGGGGTGATCAACTGGAAAAACTCTATATTCTGCTTAATGATCTTGATGTGGTAAAGATGCTTTTGTAAGGAACGCAGATCTGCGTTCCTTACAGAAAATTTATATAATACGGTCATTAATATTGGATTCGGATTGGTATATTGGGGATTGAGAGATCCCATATCGTGAAATTATGTCGCTGTGGAGACAAGGCATGCCTTGTCTGTACTGTGGGGGTTAAATTCAATTATTTTTAATTATCCAGCATCTGTGGGGTTTTCGTTTTTTGGAATAATCTTCGTCTATTGTTATGTTTGTTATCTCTTTGGAATGTATATTTTGGAACCGGCCCGGATCAAAATGGAATTTTGTAAAATTTGTGGAAAAAATGATATATCCATCCATTGAAAGGATCAATAGACAGGCTTTTAACAGAGAGGCATAATCCCGCTGTATATCGAAGGTTCCTTCCATCTTTCTGCTGTTTGAAAATGTTGGAGGATCAACAATAATAATATCATATTTTTTCTTACTTTTTTGTGCATTGGAAAGCCAGACAGCTGTATCGGAAGCAGTAAATGTGTATTTTTTATCTGCAAATCCGTTCAGATTAAGGTTTTTCTCTGCCCATCGATTATAGTTTACTGATAAATCTACTGTATCGATAGTTTCTGCCCCTCCGTTTGCTGCATAGACTGAAAAGGAACCGGTATATGCAAAAAGGTTTAATACATTTTTGCCCATAGCGCTGTCTCTAACTAATTCGCGGGTTTTCCGATGATCAAGAAATAATCCGGTATCAATGTAGTCATGAAGATTAACAAGAAAGCGGAGTCCGTTTTCTTTTACCTCTACAAGATTTCCTGAATCATCCAGTTTTTTATGTTGAGAAATTCCCTGCCGGGTTTTTCTGTTTTTATAAAAAATTTGCTCTTTCTTAATATAAAGCATTCTGAAAACTGTATCTATAAGAGCATCAGCTGAGGGTTCATCATTATCAGAACCTTCCCGATAGTCCAGTATATAAATGCTGGATCCATACATATCCACGGTAATTTGCAGAGATGAAATATTTTTATCGTAGACACGATAGCAATTTGTATCAAGAGGGGTAAAATAGCGTCGCAGTGTTAAATGATTCTGTTTTAATAATTTACCGAAGTCTTTCAGGATGTAGTTCATAATGGCAAGTTAGCATATTTTACAATCCTGTTCCACTGTACAAAGGATTGCAGCGGAAATCCCGTACCGTGGATGTATCTTGCGTAGAGACAAGGCATGCCTTGTCTGTACCCTGAATATCAAAATGTGGTCCAGTTAATCAAATCCGGGCGGAATTGCAGCGAAAAGCCTGACCCCTGTATATGGCACGACAAGTCGTACCATACACAGGGGGAACACCCGGAAGAATCGGATTTTATTGCCTTTTTGCCAAAATTCAGTATATTATAGCGAAACAGGAGGAGTGAATATGAAAGCAGAAGTTGGATGCAGCTGGAAGGGTGGAATGGCCTTCGAAACCGTTATGGACGGACATAAAATCGTAATTGATGCAACACCGGAAGTTGGCGGCAAAGATCAGGGACCAAGACCAAAACCATTTATGTTACTTGCTCTGGCGGGATGCACAGGTATGGATGTAATTTCCATTCTTAACAAAATGGGTCAGGAAGTTTCCTGGTTTAATGTACGTGTTGAGTCAGAGATGACTGAAGAACATCCTAAGCACTATTCCAGTTTTCATATAATATATGAATTCAAAAACTCAGATGATCTTAACAGGAAGAAAGTTGAAAAAGCTATTGTTCTTTCCCAGGACAGATACTGCGGTGTCAGTGAAGTGCTGAAAAAAGCATCACCTGTAACCCATCAAGTCGATTATTTATAGAGTATGGCCATGGATGAAGAGAGCAATAAACTCCTTGCGAAAATGGAACTGGAAAACGGTGGAAAACTTGAATATAGAACCTATGCACAATTTATAGGAAAATCAGGTGATAAGATTAAAAATCTTGGTGGTCTCTTATTTTTTGTCGGAGACAGACTGATATTTGAAGATTTTGAAAGACAGAGCAGTTCTCTTTTACTGCTGTTTCGAAAAAGAGGCGAATATGTAAAACTTAAATTTCAGATTACTGCTTCTAAAATCGAACGAATTGATCTTGTAAACCTGTCCCAGGCTGTCAAGGTTATAAAATACAGCAGTGATCCGAAAAGGCTTACAGGGATATCCGGTCTGCGAAAGATATTATTTAGAAATGTCACTCAGGTTCTTTTAAAAGATGGAAGTGCATACTATTTTGAAATTTTTGATTTAAAAGGCTTCACAGCTTTTATATCTGAACAAATTCGGTAGAGACGCAGCATGCTGCATCTCTACGCCTTTCTAACGGACAGTACCATTAGACTCGGTCCATTGGTTTTAAGGACATCTCTGCTCTATATCCTTCTGGGTATTGTAGCAGGGAGTGTATCTATGTTTTTTTTAACAAAAAACGACAAACAATCCAGGAAAACTGCTTCTGATCTTATTACAAACTTTTTTTTGATTGTTATCCTTACATGGAAACTTTTACCGATCCTGCTTGCTCCTGGTGATATTATTGATAATCCTCTTATGATTCTTTATGCTTCCGGCGGTGCTGTCGGGGTGGTAACCGGGGTTATTTTAGGAATTGCATATTTGACATTCAAATTGTTTTTTTCCAGGGAAAATACAGACATTGATACGATTGTAAGGGCACGGCGCGCCGTGCCCCTACGGGGTGTTTTAAAACCAGTATTGATTTTTTTTATGACTGCTGCTGTTGTTTCATCATTCCTGTTTGTGGTATCCGGGGTGGTCCGTGGGAACGCTGGTGTTTCCAGTGGTGGTTGGGGCGACAGACCGGTCGCCCGTACGGTTGTTGGATCTGTGGCACCAGGTTTTGAATTATTTGATACAGATGGTGATTTAATAAATCTTTCTGATTATAGAGGTAAATGGGTTATTCTTAATTTTTGGGCTACGTGGTGTCCTCCATGTCTTGCTGAAATTCCGACACTTATCAAATTTTATGATAATGCGGATAAGGATAATGTTGTTTTGCTGGGTCTAAATGCTACTAATACAGAAAGATCCACTGGAGGAGACGTAAGATCTTACGTCTCTACGTTTGGTAAAGAGAAGGGGATTACTTTTCCGGTGCTTTTGGATACACGAGGGAAGGTATCTGCTGCCTACGGGGCCATGAATCTCCCCACAACTGTTGTTATATCCCCGGGTGGAATTGTGACACGAATAAAAATTGGGGTTGTTGATTCTTTTTGGCTGCGGTCGGCTGTTAATGGGGATTGATGCTGGGCTCCGGACAAAAACGTCATGTGCCTATGTAGGGAACGGTTTTAAACCGTTCCCTACGGGATAATATGTATTATGATCCGCATACTGGGGTATATATTATGATCCTGTGTAAGGACAGGTCGCGACCTGTCCCTACGCTGGGTCAAAAACCACCGGTGATTTTTAGGAAAAATAATCTGATACTGTCAAACAATCGTTTGAAAAATCCGCCGGTATCAACATCTTCCGCTGCCGTGATAACATACCGTCCTATGACTTCATCTCCTGCAAACTGGATAATTTCGCCAAGGGTATCACCTTCTTTTACAGGGGCTACAATATTGGGGGGAAGATCTGCTCGGGTTTTAAATATTGCTGCTTTCTCTGTGGGGAGGGTAAGAACTGGTATTGATGGATATTTTAATTCTACATAGGTATTTGAGCCCTTCCATACCCTGGGAGAAATAAGTTCCGGTATATGGCTTTTAATATTGGTAAAGCTGTAAAAACCATAGGATAGAAGATTTACACCATCTATGGCCCGGAGCATCGATCCTTCTACGGTGGTTTCTCCCGGGCCTCCAAGGAGAACTGCAATTAGTCTCCGACTACCGATTTGTGCAGTCAGTGCTACATTGTAACCTGATTCGTCAATAAATCCTGTTTTTAATCCATCTATAGGAGCATAGGCTGATAGAAGATTGTTTCTGTTATACTGGGTTATTGGTCCATAAACAGAACTTCCATTTGTTTTCCAGTTTTCCTCTTTTGGATAGGTAAAAGAGTTTACCGAATGAAGCTCATTCAGGGCCTCCGGGAAACTATTTATATAAATAGAGCAGAACTGCGCAAAGTCTGCTGCTGTTACCATATTTTTATCGCTTAATCCGGAGGCATCCTCAAAATGAAATGAATTAAGCCCCATTTCGACTGCTTCCTTATTCATCATTTCTACAAATCTATCTACAGAACCGGCAATTCGTATTCCAATTGCAATGGCCGCATCATTACCGGAAGGAACGGCAAGACCAAGCATCAGATCCAACATGGATACTTCCTGTCCTTCCTCCAGAAACATTAAAGAGGATCTGGGGGGGAGAGACCTGAAATCTGCTTCTCTGCTTATTCTGATTATCTCATCCTTTGAAACTCTGCCACTCCCTATCTCTTTGTAAACCAAATAGAGGCTCATAAGTTTTGTCATGGATGCAGGTGGAATTGAAAGACTGCTCTCTTTTTCGAAGAGCACTGTGCCTGTCAGACTGTCAATAAGTATAGCAGACCGTGCATTAAGGGTTGGAACAGTTTGAGATAGTTGTAGGGGAAGGGCTTGCCCCTGCCCAATGATTATTAAGATACCTATAACAATTAATACAAATAATTTTACAGAATTAATATTTCTTATTTTCAAAGTATATTCCCAGATTGAGTAGTATTCGAAGATATACTATACTAAAATTCAATATCATCAAATAGTGGGATAAGATATGGATAAGATAAATAGTGATGAAAAAATTGGTGAATGGTTTATCAGAGCCGGAATAATGTCAAAAATGGATGTTGGATCTGTTCTTGAAGTACAGGAAAATGGAAATGACTCTCTTTTTGGAATTATCGCAATGGAACTGGGACTAATTGAACCAGAGGTACTTATAACCTTTGCTGAAGTAAAAGGAATATAAAATGGAGATAGCTTTTAATAACCTTGTCAGGGATGTAGTGGCAGCAGGGGAATATGCTGCGGCAGAGCAGAGTACAGTCGCCAGAGGAATCAAGTCCGATGGATCCATTCTTACAAAGGTAGATACAAAACTGGATCGATTATTAACAGATAAAATTAATGAGTACTTCCCTGATTCGAATATAATCAGCGAAGAAAACCCATTGTCTGATTATGGATATAATAAGTCAAACAGTAACTGGACATTTACCATAGATCCAATAGATGGAACTGATTCCTTTAGCCTTGGAATGCCGGGATGGTGTCTGGCTATCGGAATACTGGACTCTGATCTTGAGCCTGCCGGAGCTATAATCTATGCCCCCAGATGGGGAACAGAAAGAAATAGCGGCAATCTGATAACACTTTTTCCCGGAGGTGCTGTAAAAATAAACGGAAAGGATCTGGATATTTCAGAATTCGATTTCAGCTCACCCGGCCAGATAATGATTGGTTCAGGAATCCACAAATTCATTGATTTTAGTAGTTTTGATAATAAACTAAGAGTGTCCGGAAGTGCGGTTATCAATATTTCCGCACCTCTTCTTCATAGTGACGTAAAGGGTTCTTTTATTACCCCCTGCTATATCTGGGATGTTGCAGCAGCTCATGCAGTTATCCGAAAAGCAGGAATGGATCTGGAATATTATTCAGGAGGGAAAATAGATTATAAATTTCTTGCTGACAGAACAAAGTCACCTGACCATTTTATATCCGGCTGTCCTGAAACACTTGAACTTATTCGTAATCATTTTAAACTCAGGTAAATACAGCTTGATACCCCCCCTACCCCCTCTGTTAACAGAAAATCTTAAACTCATAATTCTTACTGAACGACACGCTAAGGCAGTTTGTGATTATTATAGAAGAAACAGAGATAACTTTAAGGAATGGGAGCCCCTCCCTTAAAGTTGTTTTTAAGCTGGGTTTTGAAAACGAAGGAATAAGCCCAAACTATCTGAAGATAAACGGAAAATGGGAAAACCATGTTCATATGGTTTTGAGGAATAAAGAATTGGAGTAAGGGTGTAATGAATTACACCCCTACTACGTCCATAACTTACTGAGTCTTTCAAAAAGGCCCTCTTCGGATTTTTCAGGGATTCCATTAGATCTTAAAAATTCGTAAATGATCTTGAGAATGGCATCTTTTACTTCAGGCTTTGTGATGGTTTCTGCTTTCTCAAAAAAAGTCTCACTATCTTTAATTTGAGTCTCAAATTCGGAAAGACAATCATCAAAATCCTTAAAATTGAGTTCTTTTACTGTCCTGTCAAGATTTTCAAGCTCATTTTCTTCAATATTACTATCAGCTACAATAATAGTCTCGATACATCCTGCTAAAAATACTCTTTCATCGTGATTCATAAAACTGATATCTGTCATACAATACCTCCAGGTTATCTTTACAATTCATTATCACTTCTATTACTCAATCCCCCTATACTTAAAATAATAAAGGAATAGATGGGAGAAATCAAATAGATGATACAAATTTATCCATAAAAACTAACATCATATTTTGAGGTACCAGACTAAAAGTATGTCTCTTGTTGCTATTCCCCCGGTATATTCCTGGCAGATACACCTGTATAAACATGATTAACAGGATCTATCCGCCGCATTGGCTTTTGAATAGCTTTTTCTTCATGTATGTGCGCCACCAAACCAGGGACCCTGGCCATAATAAAAAAAGAGTTTGCAAGTTCGGGAGCAATTCCCATTTCAAGGAGAAGGGCGGCAATTGCACCATCAACATTGATAGGTAAATCTCTGCCTGTGGATTTCCGTACCCCCTCCTTAAGTCCAGTCAGAAGACGAACCCAGCTGTCTGATAATCCAAACTCATGAGCATAATTCAGAAGTTTTTCTGTTCTTGGATCCTTCTTATGTATCCGGTGACCGAACCCTGGAAGCTTACGATTCTGATCTCTGTATCTCTGTACCAGAACCCCTACTGCTGTTGCAAAGTCTCTTCCGGAACCCTTGGAAATGTCCAATATTTCTTTCAGCTCCATGAGCATCCTCATGGAGTTTTCTATTGCCCCGCCATGATGTTCGTTAATAGACAGGATTCCTGCAGCCAATGCTCCATTATATGGTGCCCCTGTTGAAGCTGATGTCAGAGCCGCAAGAGCGGATGGCGGTGTAACCCCATGATCAATGCATGAAACCAGCATGATATCCAGCATTCTTCCTTCATTCATTGAGGGAAGTTCCTCTTTCAGCATAAGAAATACCATATCGCCAAAACTTCGCCTGCCCATAAGCTCATCCAGACGGTAGCCATGAATTCTTATCTCATCTTTTTTTATTTCTGTTATTTTTGTTTCCCATGGTACTGCGCCATTATTTTCCTTCCCCTGATCGAACCTGTTCTCTGACATAAGAAATCCCCAGTTTATCCAATATTTTCTTTAATTCTCCTGAAATATCACTGATATCATCCACAACAACAGCACCTGCATCCCGGAGACTATCTACTTTCCCCTGATAAGTACCCCTGTTCCCCTCTATTATAGCACCGGCATGAGAAAACTGTGTACCTTCTTTAGCACCCCGCCCGCCCACATAGGCTACAACAGGTTTTGTAACTCTTCCAGTTGAAATAAGTTCAGCTACATCTTCCTCCTGGGAACCACCAATTTCACCAAGTAACACTATCAGTTTTGTTTCCGGGTCTTCCTGAAAAAGCTTTACAACTTCCGGGTGGGGAAAACCGATTATTGAGTCTCCACCAACATGAACTATTGTACTTTGACCTATTCCTGCCTGATTAAGATAGTAGGCAGTTGATGTTGTCAGGCCTCCGCTTCTTGAAGTAATTCCAACCGGTCCAGGTTTGAACCACTTTCTTACACTATCAGCATTCCCCCCGATCATACCAAGAACACCTATGCCTGGTGACAGAATCCCTAGGGTATTAGGGCCTGTAAATTTGGCTCCATATTGACGGGCTGCCCTTGCAATTGCCATTACATCATAAACAGGAACTCTGTCGGGAACAATTACAGCAAGTTTTATACCAGAAGCAAAGGCTTCAATAGCTGCATTTTTCACCAGAGGTGCCGGAACAAAGACAACTGTTATATCGATATCTCCATGGGTATCCACAAGCTCACTGACTGTATCATAAACAGGAAGACCAAGAACCTCCCGGCCACCCTGCCCCGGTGTAACACCAGCAACAACAGTGGTTCCAATATCTACCATTAGTTTTGTTCTGGCTCGACCCTCTCTTCCTGTTATTCCCTGGATAATAACTTTCTTAGCCTTGCTAAGGAGTATACTCATTACAAAATACCTCCTTCCAGCCCTTCGATGGGAAGAGAAATCTTCCCTCCACCGTTTCCAACGGCCTGACACTCAACTTCACAGGCAAGACATTCTGTACACTTACCGGATGTCGCCTCAGTCTTTGTAATATTTAAAACAGGGACTCCATCTACTTCCTTAAGTATCCCACCCTGACATTCTGTGATACATACCATGGATGTACAGTCACGGCATAAGGAATAATCGAAACTTACAGTTCCACCTGTAACAGTATCAAAACTATAATCAGATTTAACAATTCCGGGTATCAAATTCAGTCCTGAGGTTTCAGGGGTCTTTCTATTCTCCCCCTCCTCTTTCATCATCCTATCCATCTCGCCTGCACATTCGGTTACAGAAGTATCTTTGCCAAAACATTTTACACTACAGTATAAGTCTTTAGTATAATCTTCTAAAATGCTGATCGCTTTATCTTCACCGTTTCCACCCAGTCTGAAAACAACAGGAAAGTCCGGATCTATTTCTCTCAGCGCTTTTACAATACCTCTGGCACTGTGAAACTGCTCCTGGCTGGCAACACCTGAACCTGATCCAAAATATCCATCAATATTTTTTTGAGAAAGGATGATTTTTGCAGCCCTGTAAATTTTTGAAGCAGGAGGATTTCCTGATGTATCGCAGAAGTTTGCCACCCGGTATCCATGAGTTTGAAGAGCATCCATACTCATCATGGAACCACCCCCACCAGCCCCGTGAAAACCTATGACACCATCCCCTTTCTGAAAGTCCTGCTCCATCTGTATAAAGTAAAAAGTACCCCTGTAGTCATCCTTTTCAACATTCCATGCAATTGTTTCAAGTTCAGTCGGAGGATGTCCCAACTCTCTTGCAATCTCAATATTGAATTCCGGATGTCTGAAAACAGCATAATCATCCACCGTCATATGACAGTCAGCAGCAATTATTTCTCCTTCTTCTGTAAGAACAAGAGGATTGATTTCCAGACTTTTTGCCTCTGTCCGAAGAGCTGTCCTGATAAGAAAGGTTAAATTTGCTGACAGAGAATTTAAAAGTCTGCCGGAAATCCCTGTGCCTTTTAATTGTGGAATCAGCTCAAAAGACAAAGGTATTTTATCCGGATTTATATCCATAAAGAATATAGATTCCGGGTTTTTCACAACAATCTCTTCTATCCCGGATCCTCCTTTTGAACTAAAAACAAATACGGGTGCCGCTTTTCGTGAATCTACTGTTACACCGGCAAAAAATTCACGGTCTATATTTAACCGCTCTTCGTAAAGAAGAGTTTTTATTTTATAACCCTTAATTTCCTGTTTAAACATATCCAGAATATCAGTACGTAATTCACCAATAGTATCAGGGAACCTGACAAGCCCCAGAGCTGCTCTGCCGGTTGTAAAAACCTGAGCCTTTAGTACTCCAGGACCTATTACTTTAAATGCTTCCTCTGCTTCATGGTCAGATTCTATTAATCTATAACAGGGAATTTTTAATCCACCCGCCTCAAGCAGTTTCTTACCCTGATATTCAAAAAGTTTTGACATTTTAATACTCCGCCTTTTCCCAATCATGACCCCGGAATGGGCGCTCTACAGAATGAATATCTACATAGAGTATAGCTTCTGCAGCAACACCATGAGGGCCTTGTAAAACCTCTTTTCCATCAGGTCCAAACACCAGGGAACTTCCAATACACTTGCGACCGGCCCATGGACCTTCAGTAAGTTGTCCAACATTACTTACTCCTGCGATCCACACATTATAATTCCGTGCAACTGGTTCATAGTTCTTTCGCCATATTTCTCCATAGGGTTCAAGTTCTGTATACTCCTTTCTGCCGGAAATTGCCCAGGAAGAGGGAGACAGAATTATATCTGCTCCCATGTAGCATAAAGAACGGCTTATTACCTGCCCTTTGGCAAAAGCATCTGCACATATCATTACTCCAAAGACGCCCAGATCTGTTTCCACTACATTCAACCTGTCACCCAACGCATAATAACCATGCCCAATATCCAATTCATTTATTTTACGATGAAGTAATCTTAACTCACCTTTATTATCAATAAAAACAGCTGAGTTATAGATTTTATTGCCACTATTTTCTGAGTATTTTTCTGTCAGACCGGCACAGATATGCACTCCATGCTTCAAAGCCGATTGGGAAAGTCTTTTATAAGGCATCCCTCCGGGAATTGGTTCTGCATCGGTCTGACTTGCTGGATGGGTCCATCCAAGATCAAGGCATTCAGGAAGTAAGACTACCTGAGCACCCTCTTTTGCAGCTTCCCCGATCAAATCCTCTGCATGGGATAAATTAACTTTTTTTTGACCGCCCTCTACCAACATCTGAATCATTGCAAGTTTAAAAGGTTTTTTCATAGTATTGGTTTCCATGGTTGTATTCAGATTATTCCTGAATTTCACTAAAGCTAAAACTCCTGAATTTGGTTCTTCCAGGCTCAAGTTTACCAAGTCCGGCCATACCTGTCGGAAAAGAGTCTTTGTCTTCAAAACTTATCAGCTCTTTTCCATCAATGAAACATCGAAATATCCCTGCTATTACTTCAACTTTCAGAGTGTATGACTTCCCCATTTCCCATAAGAAGTCAGTCTCCTCAAGAACAAGGTTTTCATGGTCCCGTTTTATAAGTGAAACTTTATTACTTCCGGAAAGCCCAAAAAAGTAACCTCTTTCTGCACCTATAGACCTGAAAGAAACAAGATGACTAATACCGTACAAAGGAGTTAAAACAGTCTCAATATTGTAATCACTGGAATAGTATGGACCTGTATAGAGCTGGAAGGTTTCATTTGTAATAACATGAAGCTGGTCATCTTCAATACTCCAGGAACCTCCTGTCAAAGAACATCTGCTGAGTCCTCTGAACTCTTCCACTTCATCAGCAAAATCTATATAAAAAGACTTTGTACCGGATATTGAATAATTATAAATAGTAAGTTCTCCAAGAAACTTTTCACTATCAATTCCTCTTATTAATAAACCAGCCTCATCGACCGCAAAAGGTACACAGGGGATTTTCCAGTCTACTGCAAAACTGCTTCCTGATTCCGGAAACAATTCCTTACCGGAGAGTATCTTTTTTGTTGATGAATCACGAACATACGGAGAAATACTAATGCGTTGTCCACTGAAACGCTCAACCACAGCATCTATTTTCATTATCTGCCCAGGATAGACAAGAGGTGTAAACGTGGGGGAATAACGCTCATCATCAAAGTCTTCCCGGCGGTAGTAGGGTTTGTAGAAGATTCTTGCCTCGTCTTTTCGTTTAATACGATCAAGGGTAAAAGAAATTTTTCCTCTTTTCCAGTCACCTTTTTCATCACCGGGTCCATTACCCGTTTTTAATGGTACCAGATATTCACTGGAGGTTCTGAACCCATGAGTACTTCCGGGAATTACAAAATCAAAATAAATATCATCAGAGAAAGAACCTTTCTTCCATCCATCAGGAATTTTATCTTTTGACTGCTTAAGCCCAAGGATAGCAAGTTCCTTTGATACTGTAGGCAGATCCAGAATATTTAATGCCCCGGCAATACTACTGGCAGCGTGAAAGTTATTTATCGGGCTGCTGTAACGTTCAGGAATACCATCAGGTCCAACCATTACACCCAGTATTGTACCCACATTTCCGGCATTACAATCTGTGTCCCATCCGCTCATAGTTGCTATCTCTATAGTTCGTGCAAAATCACCCTTACCATAGTAGAGAGCCAGTGCAATAACACCTGAGTTTGGAATTATATGGCACACACCCGGATACTTATCATAACCAAAATCAGAGGTGAGAAAATCTCTACAAGCCCTCCAATCGTCAATTTCATCGTGGGAATTTGCTTCATAGAAATTACGAACAGCTGTAACTACCCTTGCATACTCACTGTCAGAGGGAATAAGACTCAAAGCTTTTTCGATCATCTTCGGAATATTTTTCAAAGAAAATGCCATGGAAATTAAGGCTGTTACAAAAACAGCTCCGTAAATACCATTACCATCATGACTAACACTTGCTGCCATAGCTGCATATTCAGCAGCCTTCTCAGGATCATCAGGAAAGACCAATCCCCATGAATCAATAAATATCTGACCGCCTATCTGCTCTGCAATGGCTTTTCCATTTACCTTTATACTTCCCGAATCCGGAGCAGAAATACCATTTTTCAGGTTCACATAGGCTGTATGCTCGGTACTGGTACCGTAACCACCCCACCAATAGAAACCAATACCCTCTCTTGCATAGTTTAGCCATGTTTTTCCCACTTTTTCAGCTGTGAGAGGAGGTTTAAAATCCAAAAGGGATCTAATAAAAAATACAGGCCCGTTTACGTCATCATCCGCCGCAAAGTTACTGTAGTTTTTAACATATCCCCGGATATCACCATAGGTTTCCTTTATTCTTTCGTATGTCCATATTGTAGGCTCAACAGGTGCGCCAAGTCTTACACCTGCACACATTCCCAGTAATCCCGAGTATACCTGTTCCAGATATTTTTGTTTGTCCATTTTTTTCCTTATCACATAAATGTGGATGATCAACGATATACAGGATATATGATCAATGCCCGTAGAGACGCCCAAATTGGGCGTCTCTACAATTGTGTTTATAAAACCAAAATATGTTATTTCAACATACCCTGTGCGTACTCAGTAATCTTATCACCACCAAGATCATACCATTCTTTTACAAAATCATCGAACTTATCTATAGAATATTCTCCGGTAATAATTTTAAAATTGTATTCTTTGTACAGATTTGTAAGTGCATCCCATGTTGGAGCCATATCTGAAGGAATTGGAAAATCAGGATCACCAACTACATAATCACCAAGGAATTCCCAGCTTTCTGCACCTAAATCTCCAAGAACAGGAAGAGGACCATTATATGTCATAACTTCATTAATTCTTGGCCACCATTCTCCCTTTTTATCTGTAAAAGCATATGTACCATTATCAACAGTATAATGAACACCTTCGATACCATAACGATCAAGAAGCTGTCCTTCGTCTGTTGCCATAAATTCCAATAACTGAAAAACAAGATCAGAATTTTTGCTTGTTGCACTTATTGCCCAGCCTCTTGTTTCTTTAGCTGTTGAAACAGAGTAACCCTGACCAACACCCTTTGCAGGAGGAAGTGCTACAAGACCAACATTCTGATTTGTCTTTAATTTTGTATCATAGATATCACAAACAACACCTGATGTTCCAAAAGCCATAGCAACAACATTGTTATAAAGCTTATCTTCCATAGTGTCCCATTTAGTTGTTACATAATCTTTATCAAAAAGACCTTCTGCATATAGTTTCTGATAAAATGCAAGTTTAGCTTTTTCTGCATCAGAAACTTTTTTATAAACATAAGATCCACCCTGTTTAATCCATGTAGCAGTTAAACCAAAAGCATGATCAAAAGTAAAGTCCATTCTACCTGTACTACCTGTATCTGTCATAACAAATGCTTCAGGATGATTACTTTTAATTGTCTTAAAAAGATTATAATAATCATCTACTGTAACCGGTATTTTTCCACCAGCTTCAGTAAACCAGTCCTCTCGAACAAGAGCAATTCTTGCACGTGGAGGAGCAATCCATAGAAGATATGGATAATTTGCAATTCTTTGTTGATTAAATTCCTGAAGTACATTTTTCATAACTTTAGAGTTATCAACATATGATTTAAGATCCACTAATAAGCCCTGTTTTGAAACTGCTTCGTCGCCACCCTGAAAGTAGATAAGATCAGGTATATCACCACCAAGAAGCATAAGATTTAATTTCTCTGCATATCCTCCATCCGGAACCTGTACTAATTCAAGATTCACTTTCTCACCTGAATATGCCTGAAACCCTGCTTCCACTTTTTCAAGGAACTGAAGATTTATATCCTCGGTAGGTGAAAAATCCTTACCAACAATACGAATAGTTGTTACTTCATCGCTTGTTGCTGATTCTGGCTCTTTAGCACCACCAGCAAATACAATCCCTGACATTACTACTAAAATTAGTAGTGTAATCCAAAAACGTTTCATATAATCCTCCTGTGAAACATTACAATTTGCAGATTTATAAGATTTTCTGCAAAATTTTATTCTTTAACCGATCCCTCCAGTCTTCCCTTGACAAAATATTTAAGCACAAATGGGTAGAATGCAAGTATAGGTACAATAGAAATAATAATTAAAGCTGCTTTAATAGCTTTTATATCAAGCTGGGCAGCAGCAGTTACTTTAAGATAATTCATACTGCCGATAAAGGATGCTTTTTCTGCTGAGATAAGCAGTTCTCTTAGAACAACCTGAAGAGGGTATTTCATTTCATCTGTCAGATAGATCATTGCACGGAAGTACTCATTCCAGTGGAAAACGCCGTAGAATAAACTTACTGTTGCAATACCTGCAACACTTACGGGAATAACAATTTTAAATAGAATTTTGGTCTCACTTAAACCATCTATTCTGGCTGCCTCAGTAAGTGAGGCAGGCACCTTATCAAAAAACCGCATTAGTATAATAAGATAGTAGGGATTTACCGCTTTATAAAGAATAACTGACCAGTATGTGTTAAGAAGGTGCAGTTTACGCATTAGGAAATAATCAGGAATCAGCCCACCTTCAAAAATCATAGTAATTACAATCATGGTTATAAAAAAACTTCTTCCTACCAGATCCCTCTTTGTCAGGACATAGGCTCCCATACTTGTAAAAACAATATTAATAACCAGCCCCATAGCTGTGATGTAAATAGAGTTAAAAACACCCCTGGCAACCTTGGGTATGGCAAGAACAGTTTTATATGTACTTAAGGTAAACCCATAAGGAATTATGCTTGTGCCGCCGGCCTGTGAAATATATTCTGTTCCTGTAAGAGAAATTACCAGCTGATTATACAGTGGATAAACTAATACAAGTGCACCTACGGCCAAAACAATAATAATCAGGTAATGTCCGATTCCATGTTTTTTTATACTCATTACCAAACCCCCTCACCGGAAACTTTGCGGCTTAGTTTATCTGTTGATAAAATAAGAATCAGTCCAATAATACCCTTAAAAAGTCCTGCTGCAGTACCAAGAGAATAATTCCCCTGCATCAAACCAACCCGGTAAACATAGGTATCTATTATATCTACATGATTTATTACTGCATCGTTCATCATGTTAAAAACCTGGTCAAACCCTGCATTCATAAAAAACCCAAGATTAAGAATAAAAACAGTAACTATAGTAGGAATAATTGAAGGGAGGGTAATATTTACTGCCTGCTGAAAAGGGGTAGCTCCATCTATTGTTGCTGCCTCATACAATGCCGGAGCTATACTGTTTATCGCAGCTATGTAAAGAATAGAATCCCAGCCGATACTCCGCCAGATTTCTGAAAAAACAAAAACCCAGCGGATATGTGCAGTGGATGTCATATACGATATAGGTTTTAAGTGAAAAAATATACGAACCTGATTTACTGCTCCTTCGGGAGATGCAAGAAGTGATATAAAAAGGCCGGCAATAACAACCCAGGATAAAAAGTGAGGAAGGTAAATAACACTTTGAACACTTTTTCGAAATCCATGACTTGTAACTTCATTAAGCATAAATGCCAAAATAATCGGAAGGGGGAATATAAGAAACATCTTCATTGAACTTATTATAATTGTATTTATAAAAACCTTTAAAAATACCGGTGAGGAAAAAAGCAATTGAAAATGCTTAAAACCTGCCCATTTATTAGCTTCAATATACATAACATCCTGAAATGCAATTCTTGCTCCCCACATGGGTATGTAGTGCCACACTAAAAAGAATAGAATAACTGGAAAAAGCAACAAATACATCTGCTTATCCTTTATAATTCTTTTTTTAATATTCCCCTTCATAATAAACTCCTAAGGTTGCATAGCCGAGCAGTAAGCGAAGCGCACGACCAGGCTGTTTTTAAATATTAACCTCGTTTAATAGCATATTCTGCTAACTGAACCCCCAGATCGTACATATCCTCATTCTTTGCAAAAGAGAGACACACTCCGGCAGGATGCCGTACCTGATCCACCCAATCAGATGGAATTACAGAAAGCCCCTCTCCGGCAGCACATAAAGCCAAAACAAGTGCTGTTACAGTATCTGCATCTCTTCCAAAGTTTGCTGCAAGAATAAATCCCTTTCTAAAATCACCCCTGGACATTCGATATAAAGCATATATCTGAGGAATAGCTTCAGGAGAAACAGAATGTCTTGGGGCCCATAGATCAGTATGAAGCCTGTCATACAGTTCATATTGATCATCTATGGTATCAACCAGATCCATAGCCTGAACCATTCTTCTGCCAAGCCAGCTGTCTTCCGGAATAAATTTACGTCCTGCTGCAACAACCTGATCAACATCAGCTCCTGTCAATGCCATTGATATGGATGCTGCTATTGCCTGAGCTGCCCATATCCCATCATGATCATGACTAACTGATGCATCAATTGCTGCAAGCCTGGCGGCCTCTTCAGGATTACCAACAGCTGCAATTCCAAAAGGAGCAGCCCTCATAGCAGCACCATCATCGATATTAAGTGTGTTATCCTGTCCTGATAAAGGAGGTTCCATCCCCTGAGATAGATTATGTAGAGCTCCGTACAAGGGTGTGCCTCCCCTTTCTTTTGCTCCGCCGTCAGAAAGGACCAGTCTGCGCCAGGTATCTGCAACAAACTGTGCAGTAAACTCACCATCACAATCAAGAAGAGCTCTGGCAGAAAGGGCTGTAAATTCGGTATCGTCAGTACTCTTCCCTTCAGGAAGAAGCTTGCTGATTATCCCGTATTTTTGTCTTACAGCATCATCCCTGCCCAGATCTCCTGCTGCATCACCTATAGCAAGAGCAATCATTGTTGCAACAGCCCTGTCCTTAAAGATTTTCTCATCAATTTTCAACTTTGTACTCATTTTCCCTTCCTGTTTACCATACCTGGTAACGTTACCGGTATCGTTACCGGTTTATTTAATAATAAATAATAATCTTATTAACTCAAGTTAATCGAACTGGTGGAATCCCTTATAATCAGTTCAGTCTTAAAAATTATCTCCCTGTTTATTCTGGTTTTATCCCCTATCTCTTCAAGAAGCAGTTCAACTCCAGCCTGTCCCAGCCTATTCTTAAATGTATCAAGAGTAGTCAGCTTTGGATGAACAAGGCGGGATATTTCAATATTATCATGCCCTATTATGGAGATATCACCTGGAATAGAAAGTCCCTTCTCAAATACAGCCTCGTACGCACCTACTGCCATAAGATCATGGGAAGCAAATAAAGCTGTCACATGGTTTTTCTGTTCCAGTAAAGCCTTCATTCCATCATACCCGGTATCTGCACAATGAGTACCGGAAAAAATCCATTCATCTTCATACTTATATCCAGCTTCTTCAAAAGCCTTTTTATAACCTTCCAGGCGTTCCGCACCGGATAATGTCGATACACCTGTAGTAATGTGGCCAATTCTACGATGCCCAAGGCTTAACAGATACTTTACAGCTCTGTACGCAGAATCAACGTTATCAATGGCAATAGTGGATATTACTGATTTAGGGCTTTTACGATAGATCTGTACAGCAGGAAACTGGTCCTCTTTTAGTTTTATAAATTCATCCTGATTCGCCTCTGAAAAAGAAACAATGATTCCATCTACCTGCTTGCTGCGAAGAAGTTTCAATGCTTCCTTCTCTACTTTATTATCATGATTTGAATCAAAGAAAATAACAGAGTAACCGAACTGTCTTGCTTTATCTACAACGCCCCTTGCAAGTTCCGGAAAACTTGGATTTGTAATGTCCGGAACTACAAAACCAATTGCATTGGATCTTTTTAGTACAAGTCCTCTGGCAACACTGCTGGGGCTGTACCCAAGATCTTTTATAGCGATCTTCACTTTGGCTTCAGTTTCTGCATTCACATCAGGTTTTTTATTTAGAACCCTGGATACTGTAGAGACAGAAACACCCGAATGTCTGGCAATATCCTTTATTGTTATAGCCATATAATCGTAAAAGCTCCTCCTGGAAGATGATCAATTTCTCAATCTGGTAACGTTACCGGTATCGTTACCATAAAACAATTCTAAACCCACTTTTATACTAATGCAAGATAAATTAGCATGAAATTTG
>CBDVAD010000013.1:0-20579 GCA_965371875.1 uncultured bacterium | reverse complement strand
CATTATAATTGGAAACAATCTCGCAGGAGACGAAATAAATACTGTACGTTTTAACAATATAGCAATTGGCGGTTATGATCCTGTTGCTTATCATCTGCTTGGAGAGCCTAAAAAAGGAAGTGCAGATTTCAGCATAATATGGAAAGGTGCAGAGTGGCGTTTTCTATCTCAGGAATATCTTAATATTTTTGAATCTGATCCAGAAACCTATGTTCCACAATTTGGGGGATTTTGTGCCAACGGACTCTCTGATGGCCATAAAATTAGAGGAAATCCGAAGATTTGGCGGGTTTATGATAGCAGACTGTTTTTGTTTTATTCAAAAAGAGGCAGAGAAAGCTGGGATTCAGATACCGAAGAAAAAATTCATTTAGCCAGTGATTATTGGGAAAAAGTTCGGTATGAATGAGGTCGAGTACGACCTCCAGTCAGAGGAATTACTATCAGGACAAGACTGACTCAAGTCAAGGAACAGCCTGAACTAAATATTTCAGTCATGTAGATGTAATATAAGTACCAATCTCTTTACTGACATCTTCATAGGTACGCTGTTCATCATTCAGATCATCCATCTCACCAATAATCTCATTATCCTTAAAAATAAGCATACGCCTGGCAAGTTTGATCATTTCGGGCATATCCGAAGAAATGAGTATTATAGCCTTATTCTGTTTTGCAGCCAGGTCCCAGATTATATTATGAATATACTCCTTGGCTCCGATGTCTACACCAACTGTTGGTTCATCAATAATCAGTATATCACAGTCGGCTATAAGCCATTTGGATATGCTTACTTTCTGCTGATTCCCGCCACTTAAGTTCAGAGCTTTCTGACTTAAACCAGTGATTTTGATTTCAAGATGTTCGACCATTTTCTGAACACTTTCCCGAACATTATCCTGTTTGATAAACCGACTTATTTTACGCAGGTTCCGACTCCAGATTGTCATACCAAGATTTGTTTCAATATCAAAATCCAGAATCAAACCTTCCTCTTTACGGTTCTCAGAGATATATCCAATATTATACTTGTATAGGCTGTCTGAAACATTTTTTATTTTAACAGCTTTCCCGTTTACAAGAACTTCACCGGAAAGTTTTGAGTATTCACCTATAAGTGTTTTTGCAAACTCTGTTCGGCCGGATCCCACAAGTCCATATAAACCAAGGATTTCTCCCTTTCTAAGCTTAAAACTAACATCATGAACATACCCGGGTTTAAACAGGTTTCTGGCTTCCAGAACCACCTCATCCGAAATATTCAGTGTTCCCAGATATTCATCACGACTCTCCCGACCAATCATCATCTCGATACACCTTTCAGTTGATAATTCTTCGATAGGTTTGGTTCCAATATGCTGTCCATCTCTGATTACTGTTACTATATCGCAGATCTGAAATATCTCTTCAAGTTTATGTGAAACAAGAATGATTGTTACATTATTTTTCCTTAGCTCATCCAGCAGATTGAAAAGATTCTGAACTTCGTGATTCGTAAGGGACGAAGTAGGTTCATCAAGAAGCAGAATACGGGCATTACCTGACAGAGCTTTTGCAATTTGAACCAGCTGCTTATGAGCGGCGCTCAGGTCAGCGATGCGGTGTTTTGGGTCCAGATCAAGGCCGACCATCTTCATAAATCGTAATGCAGTTGAATTGAGCAGGTTCCAATCCAGAAGCGGGGTTTTTCCTATGACAGGAAGTTTATCGAGCATTATATTCTCGGCAATACTGCTCTCAGGTATTACCTGTATCTCTTGGCTTACCAGGCTAATTCCCATATTCAGACCTTCCCGGAAGTTGTCTATATGGATCAATTTCCCATCCAGAATAATATCACCCTGATCAGGCTGATAAATTCCGCATATAATATTTATTAAAGTACTCTTCCCTGCTCCATTTTCACCGAGAAGGGCATGAATATGCCCTTCCCGAAAAGTTATGGAGACATTATCAAGTGCCTTTACTCCTGGAAAACTCTTTGTAATCTCTTTCAATTCAAGCACTTGAATCTCCTTCCTCTACTATTATTTAGTAAGATATTCTGTTGTTAGATTTTCAAGAATACCATTAGTTACTGCTTCAAGGTCCTTACCGTAGGAATCAATATTGTCCTTTGTAACAATAGCCATACCGGCATTTACAAAATATTTTCCGGCTTTTGCTGTGTATCCGTCCTGAATATATTTCAGGAGCATCATTGGAATATATCCATGACCAAATGGGTTCTGAGCAACAGTTGCATCGATGGTACCTTTTCTGATTGCATCCATTACAGTAGGATCTTCATCTATACCGATAAAATACATCCGTTTTGCTGATTCTTCATTGATTTCAGCAACGATCTGAGTTGCGGCAACAGTAGTTGTAAAACCTGTACAAATAACTCCATCAATTTCATCACGCTTTGCACTTATTGCACTGGAAATCTTCTCAAGAGCGTCTTCAACAGATGCCATATCTCCAATTTCCTGTACAATCTTAACATCAGGATACTTTGCTACGACTTCTTCAATTCCAGCTTTTCGCAGGATTGTATTGGCATCTGTAACAACTTCCAGAACATTAAGGATATTTCCCTTTCCACCCATAAGTTCAATAAGTTTTTCTGCGGCCTGAGCTGCTGCATACTTTACATCTGTGGCAACAACAAAAGAAGCAGGTGTCGGCGCAACTGTAGATGCCCCGAAGTTAATTACAGCAATACCGCGCTCAACAAGCTCTTCGTAAAGACCATTAGCTGCTGCGGGATCAGACGGATAAATAGAGAATCCTTTAAATCCCATAGCTGCAAGAGCTTCAACATTCTGAGTTTCACTGTCCTGTGTCCAATCCGGACCAATCTGCTGCTTAACCTCAATTCCGGTATCAAGCTCAAACTTCTTTACACCTGCCTGAACTGCGTCAAAGTAAGGGTGTACAGCAGAAGCATACCAGGCAATTTTATATTCAACCGCAGCATCCTTGCTTTCTTCCTGCTTTCCACCTGCAAATACACTTGCTGCCAGAAATACAATTAGCAGCATAATTCCTAATTTTTTCATCTAATCCTCCTGATCAAACCTTTGTTTTATTTTTCATAGCATCCATACGGATACTTTGATTCCTATTATGAATTCTTCTCTCTCTTGCGCTTTTAAATATTGCAGTAAGACTATCAAGGGAGACAGTAAGCAGTATTATTGCCCCTAAAAAAGCCTGTTCAAAGTAAACATTTGCCTCCAGCATTATGAGTCCATTTTTTATAAGAACCATTATCATAGCTCCTGCAAACAGACTGATTGAACTTATGACACCACCATCCAGGGACGTTCCTCCGATAATGGCTACTGCAAAAGAGACTATAAGCCAGTTCTGTCCTGTAGCAGGCTGAGCTGAGCCCATCCTGGACACCCAAAGGACTCCGGCAAGGGCAGCAAAAAAACCGGATATTATATTAGCATTAACGATCATTCTATCGGTATTGATCCCTGACAGTCTTGCAGCATTGAGATTTCCACCGGTAGACAGGAGTCTTCTGCCCATTACAGTATGCTGGTAAAAAAGATGAATCAGGTACAAAGTAATCATGGCCAATATAAAAACCACAGGAAATCCTGCAATTGCTTTTCGTCCTACATAAGTAAATGATTTAGGAATCTCAATATAGGGGTATCCTTTTGAAATTCCATATACAATTCCTGTAAAAAGAAAAGAGGTTGAAAGGGTTACTATAAATGCATTTATCTTCAGTTTTGTAATTATAATACCGTTAAATGCTCCTGCACCAATACCTACAACCAGCGCTGAAGGAACCGCAATCCAGCCGGAAAGACCAAGAGTAGACATAAGATAACCGATTGTTATTGTTGAAAGACCACCTATTGCTCCGACTGATAGATTCATGCCGCCCACAAGTAAAACTACCGCCTGGGATAAAGCAACAAACAGATAGAGAGCAAGAGTTCTTGACACATTAAACATATTGTAGGAAGTAAGAAAATACTCAGAAGAGAAAGTAAAGATGATAAACAGCAATAGAGCTGGTATTACTACGCCACTCTCCTTCCTTTTCAGTAACTTAATAAAAAACTTATTCACACTATTCTCCTTGATCTTCATAACCTGAATTCTCTTGCAGCCTCATAAAATGCCAGAATATTCTCCGGGGGTACATCGGGCATAATATTATGGATATTATTTACTACAAATCCCCCACCGGGAGCAAATATTTCCATTCTTCTAATTGTTTCTGCTTTAACCTCTGCAGGAGTACCTTTATTAAATATCTCTCTGGGATCCATGGAACCACCCCAGAAAACAACATCTTTTCCAAACTCTTTCTTCAGCTTTGCAGGATCCATATTAAGACAGTTTGTCTGAACAGGATTTATTATCTCAATTCCCTCCTCAATTAAATCGGGAATAAATTGATGAATAGAACCACAGGAGTGGATAAAAGTATGCATAGAACTATTTTTATGAACACAATCAGACATCTGTTTTCGGTGTGCTTTAAATAATTCTCTATAGATATCAATACTCATAAATGGACCTGAATCCATTCCCAGATCATCGCCAAAGCGAATAACATCTACAATATCCCCTACACTGCTGCAGACCTTCTCCAGGGTTTTCATATGACGCTCCATGAGAAGCTCTATTAAAATCGCAGCGTTGTCCTTATCGATATAAAGATCCATGAGGAAATTATCCATTCTCCGGATAAAAGTCCCCCATTCAAATAAATTACCCCCGAAAACAACCATCAAAGCCTTGTCAGTTGTTTCCCTTAAATGAAGGGCACCTTTTCGAAGATTTTCCCAGAAATCCGATTCCGATGCATGGTCCCAGGGACTGTGGACCAGATTCTGCCACAGGACCTTATCCATTGCCTCATCAAGGGCTTCATCCATTGCTGTCCTGGTATCTGGATAACCATCAACAAAAGGAAAAACAGTCTCATCAAAAAATGTTGCGCCTTCAGGCATTGTAGCAACCCGGGTACCATCCTTATGATAAGCATTCCAGTTTCCTTTTTCATCCTTAACAGGATTAAACCACTGGGGATAATATCCGGTCCTTTCGTTTGCCATCTTTACCTCTTTCCAGTCATCATCAGAGGCATTGAAAGTTCTGCCGATATCAAGAACATCCAGTCCCAGAAGATCAATCAGCTTTTCTCCCGGCTGGGCGAGCTGCTGAACAACATCATATATAAGAGTGGGCTGATCTTTCCAGCCAAGATATTTCATAAGGTTGTCATGGGCAATTGCTGAAATTCCGGAACTGGGATTTGATCCCAAATCAATAGGAACCCTGTCAGATTCCCGGTGATCAATAGCTGCTAAGACTCTATCTCTTGATGTCAATTAGTTTCTCCTTAATCCTGATGAAATACTTCTTCCATATCAGCCCACCATTCACCTTTTTTGCGGCTTTCAACAGGAATCTGCATGGGTCCCATAAGTTCCCACCATTCGTGTGTCTTTGGGTCGTTAGCCATTTTAGCCATATCTGCCTCAAATTCTGTTCCTCTATATTCAAAATATGCAAACAGCAAATTATCTTTGTAGAAGATTGAATAATTATGTATGTTGCACTTTGTAATCATACTGCAGACTTCAGGCCAGACTTTATTGTGGTAATTTCTGTATTCCTCCAGCTTCTCTTTTTGCAGCCCGATTACCTGTCCATAACGCTTCATAAATATATCCTTTAAATTACTTTATCATAATTTTATCAGTTGTCAAGATTTATTTTACTAAAATTTTATCATATTTCACAATTTTGTCGAAATATCCGGCGATTTTTACTCTTCAATAGGTCTAAAATGCTACTTAGTGTCATTTTTTTTGTTTTACAGATTGACATTTGCTAAAATTCTGATAAACTTTTCTACGAGGAAGTTCATGAAACCTAAATTAAAAGATGTTGCAAAAATGGCAGGTGTTTCAATTACAACTGCATCCCTTGTTTTTTCAGAACAGGGGCGTATCTCCGAAGAAACGAAAATAAAAGTGCTTAATTCAGCTGAATTTCTGGGTTATAATAAAAAAAAGAAACAGACAAATCTTAATAATTTTACAAATGTAGCAATACTGTACAGTATCGATCCGGAATGGGCGTTTGCTATGTCCTTCATTCGGCCGGTAATTGTTGAAATTGAGAGAATACTGAAAAAAATAGATCTGAATACTGTAATGATTCCAATCCAGCACGATACAGAAGATGAAGAAATTAAAAAGAAAATTGAGAGCATCGAGTGCAAGGCTGTATTCTCCATCCATTTTGGAAGGGAAAGCCTGTTTTCATATCTGGAAAATGCAGGGATACCCGTTATTATCATAATGAATAACAACTATCAGAGTAAATTCTACTCCGTCTGTGTTGACGACTTCCAGGGTGCATATGAAGGCACCAGACATCTTATTGAACTGGGACACAGAGAAATACTGTTTTTAGATTATCTGAGACCGGATCTCCCTCTGCTCTCGACCGACCGTTTCATAGGATTCAGGAAAGCCCTTGATGAAAAGAGAATTAACTTTCCGGAATCAAACAGGTTTTTTTATAATCCGAAAGATACAGATCAGTGTAGAAAGGACCTTTCCGTTTTTTTCAACAAAGAACACCCCCCTACGGCGATATTCTGTCTTGATGATGATGCAGCAGGCAGAGTCATGGAAGTGATCAAGGAGATGGGCCTTGCTATACCGAAAGATGTTTCAGTAATTGCTCCCGGGGATGTTATTGATTATTCCATTCCCTTTATGCCGCAGATTTCAACAATGCACATTGATACGACCTATCTTGGGCGCATTTCAGCCCAGATGATGATTAACAGGCTGACCCATAATCCGGAAGATGTTCATGTTCTAAAGGTAAAACAGCAGCTTGTGGAAAGAGGATCCTGCAGAAAGATCTGATAATTTTTATGCAGATATACAATAAGAGGCAATAAAATGAAAACTATAGTGTGCTTCGGTGATTCAAATACATGGGGTTACTCACCATCAGGTTTGGGAAGGTATCCTTTTGAAAAACGGTGGACTTCAATCCTGCAGAAGGAACTTGGAGCGGATTATTTTGTAATCCCCGAAGGATTGAATGGTAGAACAACTGCTTTTGAAGATCGGATAGAGAAAGATAAAAATGGATATAAGCACCTTAGAACAGTTTTGGAAGTACACAAGCCCCTGGACTTAATAATAATTATGCTTGGCACAAACGATCTAAAAAGCAGATTCGGCATATGTGCTCAGGAAATTGCCTTATCTGCCGGGAACCTGGTGGATTATACCATCCAAAGCAGCACAGGAGTTAATGAAGGCTCTCCTGAAATTTTGTTTATTGCTCCTCCTGTAATCAAGAAATCATTACGCTTTGGTTATATGCTCAGAGGTGCTGTTGAAAAGTCAGAGATGATAGGTTTGTATTACAGGCAGGTAGCTGAACAATTTAATGTTCCTTTTTTAGATGCATCTGATATTGTAATATCAAGTTCTATAGACGGAATCCACTGGGAAGAAGATGCACATATGAAATTTGGTAAGATTGTTGCAGAAAAAGTAAAAGAAATTTTATAACTACAACTTTGTTTTAAGAGCAGATATAAACTTTCCAATTATCCTGCTTACTAATCACTACATAGAAAAAGCCTCTTGAAAGCAATACGAAAGATATTGTAAACTAGTATGCAGATAAAAAGGAGCATACTTTGAATATAAGCCTTTCAGACCGGGAAAAGAAAATTCTCGACATTCTAACAGAAGATCAGAACCAGACAGTAAACAGTCTAAGCAAGGAATTCAATGTCTCTACAGTCACTATCCGAAGCGATCTGGGTTCACTCGAAGAAAAAGGCCTTATCGTCCGTATGAGAGGTGGAGCATTCCCTGCCTATCATCCGGCAATACTGGAAGGACAGAAAAAAATGCGGGCGGAAAAAGAGAGGATCGCAAAGGCTGCTGCTTTGATGATTGAAGACGGTGATACTGTAATGATAAATGATGGAAGTACCTCTTCCCTGATTCCCAGATATTTATTGGGAAAAAGAGATATCCATATTGTAACAAATTCCACCCTTGCATTTACTTATGCCAGAATTAATCCTGCCCTTCACTTAACACTTGTTGGAGGTGAATTTCGACCTTCTACCGAAGCAATTGTAGGCCCCATGGCTCTTAGGGATATTGAAGAATATCATGTAAAGTATGCTTTCCTTGGTACAGGCGGCTTTTCTCTTGAGACTGGTCTTACCACACATCTTGCAGAAGGTGCCGAGATCTTCAAAAAAATGACAGAACAGGCAGAACAGGTTATTACTGTAACCGATTCCAGCAAATATGGAAAAAATGGGTTTGTAAAAATATTTCCTTTAGCACGAATGGATAAAATAATTACAGATAAAGGTTTAAATGAAGAAATCTATGAAAAGCTGATTGAATCCGGTTTGCATGTGGAACTGGTGTGAGGTAGAAGAAATGAACTATGCAATTGCCGTTTTAGATATAGGAAAAACAAACAAAAAGCTTGTTATTTATGATAACAATCTTAAGCAACTAGATTCAATTTATTCATCCTTTCCTACAATTAAATATCAGGATCTGGACATAGAAGATATTGCAGGAATTGATTCCTGGTTTATAGAAGGTTTAAAGATTATGGGATCAAAATATCCCATTAAAGTTATCTCTGTAACTACCCATGGGGCAACCGGGGTTTGTATTGATAAAGAGGGAAACCCTTCTGTTCCGGTAGTGGCCTATACAAATGAAGTCGATGATACTTTCCATGATGATTTTTATAATCTTGCAGGAACAAGAGATGAACTCCAGATTAAAACAGCAACAGCAGAAATCAAACCCCTTATAAATTATGCAAAATTACTCTATTTCCTGAAAAAAAGGTTTCCAGTTGATTTTGAAAAAACCGATAAAGTTTTACTCTATCCTCAGTACTTTAGTTATTTACTTACAGGAAAAACTGCAGCTGATTATACATACGCCGGTTGCCATACCTACCTATGGAATTTCAAAAAATGGCAATGGTCTGATGTTGCCGAAAAATTGGGTATACTTTCCAAACTTCCTGAAACTATTAATAAACCAGGAGATATCCTTGGGAATATTTCAGATAAAATTGCAAAAAAAACAAATCTTGATCCTGATACTATTGTAACAACAGGAATACATGATTCCAATTCATCTCTCCTGCCATATCTGATAAATGGGAATGAAAACTTCATTCTTAACTCTACAGGTACATGGTGTGTTGTAATGCATCCAACTAAAGAACTCTCGTTTACAAAAGAAGAGCTTGGCAAGATGGTTTTTTATAATATTTCTGCAAACAGAGATCTGGTAAAGACAGCTATTTTTATGGGTGGTCTGGAATTTGAAAGCTATACAGATATCCTAAAAAATATTCACAACAAAAAAGAATACCCGGAACCGGATTTAAAGTTAACAGAACTAATTTTAAAAGAAAGCAGTGATTTCATACTGCCGGGAGTAGTTAAAGGAGCAGGCCAGTTCCCGGATTCTGACCCCAGAGTAGTTGAGAAGGACAAAGTATATAAATTAATAGATATACTGGAAGGGAGAAATATTCCGAAGTTTTTTAGTAATTATGAAAAGGCTTATCATATCCTGGTTTTATCTCTTGTTTTACAGACAAAAGTTGCAATAGAAAGGGTAAATGCACCTGCAGGCTCACCTATATACATTGAGGGAGGATTTCGGCATAACAAAAGTTACATAAAACTAATTGCAGCTGTATTTCCTGACTCTCCTGTATATATTACCAACATTACTGAGGCAACCTCATTTGGCGCAGCCCTTCTTGGAAAGGGAGCAATTGATGGAAAAGAAAATAAGGATCTGAAGGAATTTGTTAACATTGATTCCAGGAAAATTGAACCAGTTAGTATAGATGGGTTTGATGGATATTTTGAGGCTTTTTTAAGTAGAATTTAGACTACCCCTTATCCGACAACTTAGCCCTGTACTTCTCTACTTCCCATGTATTAATAAAGTTAACTTTTTCTTCAAACATAAATTTTGGGCCACCAAAATTTTCAGCAATACGTATAACACGTATTGCATCAAGCATTAACAACCTGGCAGTATCAGCACCTTTCCTGCTGTTTCCCACGGAAATAAATCCTTTTCCAAGAATTAATACTGATTTGGGTTCCTTTCCCCATCTGTCAGTAAAAATTTTATAATCATTTTCTATTGATACTATTAGCTGATCTTCAGGCAAATCGTCATAAACCAGGGGTGTATGCCCCATATAGACAATATGGTCAGGAGACAGGGATTGCTGCAGATTAATAATTGTTTCTCGTGATTCCAGGACAGCTCTTATCTCTTTGCCGGTTGTAAACAAAGCTTCACCTTTGGAACCAGCAAGTTTCCCTATTTTATGAAGAAAACTTTCTGACACTAATTTCTGAGTATCTGTTCCAACTGCATCAGTATCTCCACAAGCTTCTTTGAGGATAGCAAAAAGATCTGTATACTTTCTATCAACATCATCTGAATCATTACCCCAAAGGAAAACTCCATGATTGGCCAGAAAAATATAGTCCGGCAAAGAACCACTATGCTTCGCCATCCAAACTGACATCTCATCATCTATAGTTTTTGCAAGAATGTATCCTGGATCTACAAGAGGTATCCAAATGCAGTTATCAGGAAAAAGCTTTTCTGCCATACTCTGCCCATTTTTAGAACATGTTAAGCCATTAACCAGAGCAGGATGAGTATGAACAACATATTTATCCGGAATAATTGCGTGGAGCAAAGATTCGACACTGGGTCTTCCTTTCTGACCAGGAAGTCGGGAATCCATGAGGTCTTCCAATGCACGTTCTTCCCGTTCTTCTCTGTTATCAGGATACTTTGTTACACGTATAGTTCGAAGCTTCTCCATACTAAGTATTACAAAACCATCATCTGTTATGGTTCCAAGCTCTGTTCCGGAAGCCTTTACTGCCATTAGTTCATTAGACTTCCAGGAAGTATTTCCTCCCCCAGCCAGGACATAGTCAGTGTCGGCTCCATATTTTCGTGAAAAATCTATCAGTTCCTTCATATTTTCTACTGGTATATTGCTAATCACTAGCCTCTCCTGGAAAGAACATCTTTCTCATATTTCATAACATCATCTATAAGGTATTTATCTGTTGGTACACCGGAAGTTTCACAGTAGTAGTTCCAGATATCACCTGCAGGCATCATTTTTAATTCCTCTATAAGAGCAAGCCGGGCAAGAGCATTGCCAGCTTCATCATATTTATTCAATAGATTCTGAGGTTCAAGAAGACCAAGAAGAAGGCCTTTCAACGTAGCCCTTGCACCAACCGCATACGCTCCGACCCTGTTCATAGTTCCATCAAAGAAGTCGAGACCTAGATGGGTCTTCTCCAGTTTATCACAGCGGATAATCTCTTCTGTAAGATAGCGAATATCATCATTAAGAATCACTACATGATCACTGTCCCAACGAACAGGACGGCTTACATGAAGAAGCAGTTCATCAAAAAACAGGTATAAAGATGAAAGCTTATCTGCAATAAGTTCTGTAGGATGAAAATGTCCAAGATCAAGAGTAACAATCTTATTGTTTTTTGCTGCATAGCCCATGTAAAACTCATGGGAACCTACAACATAAGATTCACTTCCAATTCCAAAGAGCTTTGTTTCAACGGCATCTTTCATCTCTTTTGAAGATATCTCCTCCCGATACATTTCATCCAGAGAATCTTTTAATATCGAACGGTACTTCAATCTGTTCACAGGCAGATCCTTCATACCATCCGGAATCCATGTATTAAGAATCGAGGGATCGTTCTGTGCACGACCCATGGCAGCGGCTATCCTTCTGCTTTTTTTTCCATGTTCTATCCAAAAATCACGGATACCCTTGTCAGGACTGGAAAGGGTAAACCCTGACGAAGCTTTTGGATGAGAGAAAAAACTCCCATTAAAATCGAGCTTTATATCCCTCTCCTTTGCCCAGTTCATCCACCCATTAAAATGTTCCGGTTCAACAGCGTCTCTGTCAATTTTCTTCCCCCAAAATTCGCCGTAGATAGCATGAAGATTTAATCGATGTTTCCCGGGCAAAAGTGAATATGCTTTATCAAGATCAGCTCTCATCTCCTCAATATTTCCGGACTTCCCCGGATAATTTCCTGTAACCTGTATACCTCCACCGGAAAGTTCTGCATCCGGTGATTCAAAACCTCCTACATCATCAGTCTGCCAGCAGTGAAGAGATAAAGATATTTTTTTAAGTTTTTCGAGAGCTTTATCTGTATCTACACCAAGTGCAGCGTATCTTACTTTAGCAGTTATGTATTGTTCCTGAATGTTCATTTTATTTCTCCAAGTGTTGTAATATCAGGCTATTAAATAATGATTCAATTAAATTTTTAATTAAATCTATTATAGTAGACAAGGTAAAGTGACCAGCCTTTCAGCTCCAGTCTTTGTCACAAGATATCCATCTTCAACCCTTATCCCTCCCCAGGGAGTGTTGAACATTGGTATATCCACTGAAACGATCATACCCTTTTTTAGAACTGCACTACTGCCCGGCCCAAATATCGGCGGTTCAAACTCTATTACTCCGACACTGTGTATTCCGGAATAGAGAAAATATTTTCCTAATCCGGCATCTTCCACAATCTGTCGGCCTGTTTTTTCAACTTCCCGTCCTTCTATCCCTGGTTTAATTGCTTTATAACATGCTTCCTGGGCTTTAACAGCTGTATCCAGAGCTCTTTTAATCTCTTCCCCCGGATTTCCAACAAGCACTACCCTGCCTATAGCAGCATGATAACCCTCATATCTGGGGGCCACTGTCAGAAGGACAAGCTCGTTCTTCTCAATTTTCCTGAAAGTTGAACGGGCTAAAATCGGACGGGTATTAGGACCAGAGGCTACAATTGTATCAATTCCGGTACCCTCTGCTCCTGCCCTACGCATGGCAGTTTCTATTTCTGCAGCTATAGCCCGTTCGGTGATTCCAGGCTTTATGGCCTTCACAGCGGCCTCTATGCCTCTCTCTGCGATTTTATAGGTCCATCGAATAATTTTTAATTCTGCTTCAGATTTAACTGCCCTTAGATTACGCATTTCATTCTCTATATCCAGCCATTTTGAAGAAGGGAAGGCTGCTTCAAAAGAATCCAGGAGGTCTGCACCTATAAGGCCCCTTCCAGCAAGTCCTATCCTGGCAACTTCACTATTGATTCCTGATAATTTTGAAACAATCTCCTTTAAACTTCTAATCTCTGTGTATAAATAATCTTCATCAGGATGGGTAAACTCTTTAAGGATTTTTATATCTGTTATTTTACCTCGTATTCTACAGTACTCATCACTCTCCGGCCCGCAAAGTAAAACAGGATCACCCACAGTCGAAATCAGAATACAAACTGGTTCAAAATGCACAGGAATATCTGCCAGCCATCGTGCATGGGCAGGGCCGAATGTTGCTCTGTCATCGCTATAAGTAAGAATTATATCCAGTTTTAACTCTGTCATCAGTTTCTGTACTTGTTTCCATCTGAGTGGATATTCTTCTGCTGGTATAATTGGATTAATTTCTGACAAGACATAACTCCATCAAATATAAAAACCAAACTCATACGCTGCATCATATAAAGCAACGATATTCTCCGGAGGGACACCATGCTGAATGTTATGTACATTGTTAAATACATAACCTCCGCCTGGTTTAAAGAATGCCAGGTTTTTTTGAACTTCACGACGAATTTCCTGTACAGAAGAGAATGGAAGTATGTGTTGTGAATCAATTCCACCACCCCAAAAAACCAGTTGAGTCCCATAGTTTGACTTAAGAGTACCTGGGTCCATATCTTTAGCGCTGATCTGAACTGGATTCAGTATATCAATCCCATTATCCATAAGATCAGGAATGTATTCATTACAGGCTCCACAGGTATGATACCAGATTTTGGCATCTGTCTGAGACTTGATATGCTGTACAAGTTTTTTCTGTCTCGGCTTTACTATTCTGCGGTAGAAATCAGGAGAAAACAGAGGTCCGTATTGTCCGGCCAGGTCATCTCCGATCATTACAACATCTACAAGATCACCAATCTCCCCAAGTAAACCTGTTTCGAAATCAATCCAGTACTGCAATACTTTATCCAGTAGTAACTCACAAAAATCCGGATTATCTATTGTATCCATGAACCAGCGCTCAAGACCACGCATGTACCAGCAGATCTCATACACTACTCCGCTGATGGTCGTACATATCCCATATGGAGTATCCTTCCTGAGCCGTAAAGCCTCTTCACGAACTCCTGTAAATCTGGTTGGGTCGTTTCCGATTGGAAAAGGATAGTCTTCCAGATCGGTAAGCTCAGCCCCGGCTAGAGGGTGGTGACTGATATCCATGAACAGCTGTTGTTCCTCGGGCATCGACCAGACTACACCGAATTCATCCTTCAGATCGCTCCATATACGGCCATCACGCTCTACCTTTTCTATCTCCCCATTGAAGTTTTCGGGAGCATGAGCACCGATGTAGCGTGTATCTATATGGAAGCGTTCTAAAAGCTGTTCGGAAGGTTTTGCAAGCTGTTGTACCGGGTCAAGGATAATAAGCTCCCCTTCTTCCATGCCGAGATGTTCAAGAAGTTCAGTATAGGCTCTCTTATGGATTCCAGTTTGGAATCCACCCAAATCCAAAGGTACCCTGTCAGGAATCTGGTGGTTAAGGGCTTTTTGTAAACGCTCGCGGGAATTTAATGTTTCTTTACCTACCATGTATACATTCTCCATAGGTCCCATGGTTTATTACCACATACAAAAAATTTCTTAATATAGTAACCAGATCTGACCTGTTCCTCATAGAGAGAAACAGATCAGATACCAGATGGGTTACTATGACATTAGTAAACCGTTTTCCATTCGGCAATATTTGAAGGTTCAAATTTGAATGGAGCACCAAGGAGGATCTCGGTACCACCGTCACTGGCTTTAACAATCACGAAATTGCCTAAACGACTAGCCGAGAATTTTTCACCCGCCTTACCTGAGATATCGCCTTTATTCACAGCCGTTGCAGCATATGCAGCAAGATAGCCTACATCAATGGGATTCCAGAGGTACATATAAGGACAGGAACCATTCTCAATATATTCTGCCATCTCAGATGGCAGACCAAGACCTGTCACAAAGACATCGTTAATTAATCCACGGTCAGTAATAACACGACCTGCTGCTGCTATACCTACTGTAGTCGGAGCAATAACAACTTTCAGATTTGGAAAACTCTGAAGAAGCGCTTCCATTTCACTTACTGATTTATCCCGAAGATCATCACCATAAGCAATACGAACCAGTTTGAGATCAGCATATTTACCTGCATTCTCAGCCAGTTCCTTTTTCATCCAGTCTATCCAGAGATTCTGATTGGAAGCCTGACTTGTAGCTGACAGAATAGCAATGTCACCTGAACCACCTGCTATGTCATAAGCACCCTGAATGAGTGTTCGCCCAATCATCTCTGAATCTGCCTGATTAACATGAGTTATCCTGCTGGCTGGATTGACAGCTGAGTCGGCAGAAAGAACTGCAATACCAGCGTCCATTGCTTTGGTTAGAACTGGTTCAAGAGCATCATAATCGTTACCAGTTATAGTGATAGAAGCAACCTTCTGGGTAATGAGCTGCTCAATTATCTGAATCTGAGCCTCTGCTGTAGGTTGATCAGGAGCACGGGTTATTGCTTCAAACCCCTGCTCTTCAATACCTTCAGTAAAACCCTGCATCTGCTTGTCCCCGTAAGGATTTCCGGTATTCTTAAAGATAAATGCATGGCGTTCCACACCAGGTTCTTTGGAACCACCGGCAAATAGTGTTGAAATCGGTGCAAGAACGAGTAGAATTACCAACAGCACAAATAGTGTCTTTTTCATAAAGACCTCCTCAAATTATTACTCAGCCTTCATAGCAACGCTACACAGCCGAATTTTTCCTGGAAACTGAAAATCTGACCTGTATCGCCAGGACCGATAGGATCAGAAGAAGCCCAATAACAACGAGTACGATAGGGGCCTGCATGTTTGCCAGTCCCATGCCATAACTCAGATACCCAAAAATGAAAACAGCCAGTATCGGTCCCGCAATACGACCGATCCCGCCATTTGTACTTACACCGCCCAACGCCACCATTGCTATGACCTCTAATTCATATCCCATAGCAACATTAGGGCGGGTACTCCCCATGCGTGAAGACAGGAAAATGGCTGTAACTCCCGCCATCAAGCCTGCGAGAGTAAAAACAATCATCGTAACCCGGTTTACTTTAACACCTGAGTATTCACAGGTGGTTTTATTAAACCCCATCCCGGAGACAATTCGTCCGAAACTGGTTTTATGAAGAAGTAAACCAAAAATTATGGCTGCAACTATGAAGCAGATCACAATAAAGGGGATACCAAATATAGAACCCCAGCCTAAAAAGGAAAACCACTTAGGGAATCCCCCGGAGGCCTGATCTCCAAGAAGTATGTATGCGATACCCCGATAGATAATCATTGTAGACAGTGTAATGATAACAAAAGAGAGTTCCTTGAATTTCACCATTAAAAGACCATTTAGAGCTCCACCTGCAGATCCGGTTAGCAGACACAGGGCCATAGCCAGAGGCATTGGCAGTCCGGCATTGTATGAAATTGCCATTACCACTGCCGATAGGGCCACATTGGAAGCAACAGAGATGTCGATTCGACCCAGCATAATCACCAGCATCATAGGGAAAACAATGAAAGCTTTATCCAGAAAAGTTGCAGGAGTACTGATAAAAGTACTTAAGGATAGAAAATAGGGGGACAACAGCGAGTTTACTACAATTACAAAAAACAGGATAACTACGAGAAACCATTCCCACTGGAAAAAAAATCTCTTCCAGCTCCATGGCCGTTCGATACTGATCTGCAGCTCCGGATTTTGCATTTTGGTCATTGAATTTTCAATTTTATCGGTCATATTGATCTCCTACTTAGTGCAGAACGGTCAGTGTTACGTTTAACAAGAACATTGGCTATAACTGCAGCAAGCACCGTAACACCTTGAATTCCCATCTGCCAGAAAGGGGATACATTGATAAGAGGAAGGGCATTGTTCAGAAGACCAAACAAAACAGTTCCCAGTATCAACCCTGACAGCTTTCCAATACCCCCTGCAATACTGACTCCACCCAGAATGCAGGCTGCAATTACCTGTAATTCATATCCACTGGCAGTGTTGCCCTGGGCAGATGCGAACTTTGCAACCCATAGAACTCCTGCAAGACCCGCAAGGCCTCCCATAATGGCATAGGAAAGAAAAACAAGAGTTCTCTTTGGCAAACCTGATACCTCAGCTGCTTCCGGGTTAGAACCAACAGCATAGATCTGCCGTCCTGTACGCGTATGATTAATAAAATATCCGGCTGCAATGTATACAAAGAGAGCGATAATAATCAGATTATTAATTCCCAGTATCTTTCCTGTTGCAATAGCCTTGAACCCGGTGGACATCTGGTAGGAACTGACCCATTTACCATCTGAAATGACATAGGTCATCCCTCGAACAACGTTCATCATTCCAAGAGTGGCAATTATAGGAAGAACCTTGTAACGTGCCACCAGAAGGCCGGTCAGCATACCAATTACAACTCCAATGACTGTTCCTTCGACCAGAGACAGGATGGGAGGTATTCCCGGAAACCTGCTTACCGTCATGGCTGTTACCATTCCTGTGAAGGCAATTATTGCTCCAATAGAGAGATCTATGCCCCGTGTAATCAGGACAAGCATCATTCCCACTGCTAATATTCCAAGAATTGATGTATTTGTCAGCAAGGATGTGATGTTTGATACAGACAGAAAAACAGGATTTCTTAATTGGATAATTAAACTTATCAAAACTATGAATATCAGCAAGCCAAGTTCTCTCAAATTCTCAGTAAATACAATCTTACGTTTATTCAATGGGCTATCCCTCTTTCTCTTCTTTAATGATTGCCCTCTTTTGAGGCGTTTTGGTCACCATAGCAGCGTTTAATATCTCTTCCTGAGTACTTTTCGCAGTATCTAACAGAGCGGTCACATGCCCCTCTTTCATCACGACGATTCGATCACTCATTCCAAGGACTTCCGGCATCTCCGAGGATATTAGAATAATCCCATAGCCCTGTTCCGCCAGATCCCCGATAATCTCATAAATAGCCTCTTTGGCACCGATATCAACACCCTTAGTAGGTTCATCCAGTATTATGACTTTCAATTCACCAGTAAGAATTTTGGCAACCACAACCTTCTGCTGATTTCCGCCGGAAAGGGAAGAAGCAATGTTAAAAATACTTCCGGTTTTAACTCCCAGTTTGCCTGCCAATTTTCCGGAAACGATCCTCTCTTTTTCCTCATTCAGCCAGGTATGTCTGGTAAACGAATCCAGGGAAGGAAGAGTAATATTCCTTCCAATCTCCCACTCAAGAATTAAACCTTGTTTCTGACGATCCTCAGGGAGAAATCCAATTCCGGCTTTCAAAGCTTTCACTGGACTATTTATCCTGATTTCGTGATCTTCAAGAAAGATTAAACCACCATCCACAGGGTGTATACCGTAGATCGATTCACACACTTCAGTTCGACCAGCACCGACAAGACCTGTCAGGGCCAGTATCTCCCCACGTCGAATATTGAAGGAAACATCCCTGAAATATCCGATACGGGTCAGGTTCTCCACACGGAGGATCTCATCTCCAATATGGATCTGACGTTTTGGGAACATCTGGGTAATTTCCCGGCCCACCATGGCTACTATAAGTTTTTCCTGAGAAAGTTCCTCAATAGGCCAGGAACCGATATATCGTGAATCTCTTAAAACCGTGACTCTGTCTGCCAGTTGAAAAATATCCTCCATACGATGTGAGATAAAAATTATTGAAACACCATTGTCTCTGAGGCTTTTAGTGATACGGTAGAGTTCCTCACTCTCATGCTGTGTCAGGGCAGCTGTTGGTTCGTCCATAATAATGATCTTTGCATGTGTTGAAAGAGCCTTTGCAATCTCCACAATCTGCTGCCTTGCTACTGAAAGATTTCCCATACGTTCATGTGAACTAAAATTAGCATCCAGCTGATTTAAAAAAAACTGGGCTTCAGAATGCATAGTGTTCCAGTCGATCCGCTTCGAAAATTTTTTCACTTTTTCATGACCCATGAAGATATTTTCAGCTACACTTAAATCAGGATAACAAGTTACATGCTGATAAATAGCTGCAATCCCCATCTTCTGTGCTTCCATAGGATTACTAAAGGAAACCAGTTTGCCATCTATAAAGATCTCCCCAGTATCATGGATGTGGACACCTGTAATAATCTTAATAAAGGTGGATTTACCAGCGCCATTCTCACCCATCAAACCGTGAATCTCTCCAGGTACCAGATCAAAGTGAACATCATCCAGGGCTTTAACCCCTGGAAAGGACTTGGATATGTGTTTCAATTCCAGAATTTTTTCAGACACGGAACTTACTCCTCTATTACTTCCTTACAATTAAATTTCATTCTAAATAAAACATCTCTTCAAGATTAGAGATCTTTGGTGAATCATCAGCGTTAGTCTCCATAAGATCGGCCATGTATGTCCACCATTCCCTGACAATATTACTCTCAGAAAGCCTATCAACAGAATTGGGTTCAGTAACTTTCTGACTGGCAAATAGAGTGTTTGTCCCGGGATCCAGGAAAATAACATAATCACGGACTCCTGCTGATTCCAACTCTTTAGCAAGTTCCGGCCAAATTTCGTCATGACGACGTTTATATTCCACTGCATTTCCCGGTTTAAGATGCATAACAAACCCAATTCGCTTCATTTTACTTCTCCAGGTAGGGAATGGATCAACATACTGCCTCCACAGGAATTCCCAGAAGAATTCCCAGTTTTTCAATCTCTGATGTAATATGTCCTACCCCAATTGCACAGTGATGAGAAGGTCCGTTCTTTGACCATGTTTCAACAAAATCACGGGCTGAAAGAGAAAACCTGTATCGACTGTTTGTATTACCAATGTTAAGGACAGGTCCTGAAACACATTCTCCCTCTGCTACAAGAAGAAAGACACCATCACGTCCCTCACAGACAGATAGAAGGGTTACAGGTCCATACCTGACGGTCATTTGAATGGAAAGTCCCTTACCTGGTTTCCCATGATAGACTGGTAGAGGTACAAGACCAACATCCCCCTCAGCAATGGCAAAATGTGCAGGTCCATCATGACCAAACATGACAATATCATCATTAAAATCTAATGTATAAAACTCTGAAAAGGATCCACCAGCACCAAAGCTGTCCAGAATCTTCATTGCCTGGGCATTTTTTATCTCACATTCTCCTGCAACAGGAATATGACGTCCTGTAAGCATTGTATTCCCGGCAATAATCGATGTCACAATATTTTCATGTTCGGAACCACTCGTTCCCTCATAATAATATGCCAAACCATCGAGATTTTTTTCTTCAACAAACCTGTTTAAGGCAATGGCGACCCGGGCT